>NZ_MLQM01000103.1:0-18942 GCF_001854525.1 Mycobacterium talmoniae | reverse complement strand
CGATCTGCTGGTCGCTGCGGTCGATCTTCGACGTCATCGACGGGATCGATGTGATGACCGACTCGATGGATCACATGATCGGCAGCATGGACCGGATGGATGCGCTGATGCCGCAGATGGTCGCGCAATTCGGGCCGATGATCGAAACCATGTCCAACATGCAAGTGATGATGCAGACCATGCACAGCACCATGTCGGGCATGTACGACCAAATGGACGAGATGAGCAAGGATTCCACGGCGATGGGGCAGGCCTTCGACGCCGCCAAAAACGACGACTCCTTCTACCTGCCGCCGGAGGTCTTCGACAACCCCGACTTCAAGCGCGGCCTGAAGATGTTCCTGTCGCCGGACGGCAAAGCGGTCCGGATGATCATCTCCCACCTGGGTGATCCCGCCAGCCCCGAAGGGCTTTCGCATGTGGTGCCGATCAAGAACGCGGCGATCGAGGCCGTCAAGGGCACGCCGCTCGAGGACGCCGAGATCTCCTTGGGCGGTACCGCGGCGACGTTCAAGGACATGGCGGACGGATCCAAGTACGACCTGTTGATCGCCGCGATCGCGTCGCTGTGCCTGATCTTCCTGATCATGCTGCTGGTCACCAGAAGCGTTGTCGCCGCACTGGTCATCGTGGGCACCGTGGTGCTGTCGCTGGGCTCATCCTTCGGTCTGTCGGTCCTCATTTGGCAGTACCTGCTCGGCGTCGAACTGCACTGGATGGTGCTGGCCATGTCGGTGATCATCCTGCTGGCGGTCGGCTCCGACTACAACCTGCTGCTGGTGTCCCGCTTCAAGGAGGAGATACCGGGCGGGTTGAAGACCGGCATCATCCGCGCGATGGGCGGTACCGGCAGCGTGGTGACGGCCGCGGGCTTGGTGTTCGCCTTCACCATGGCCTCGATGGCGGTCAGCGACCTGCGCATCATCGGTCAGGTGGGGACGACGATCGGCCTGGGCCTGCTGTTCGACACGCTCGTGGTGCGGTCGTTTCTGACGCCGTCGATCGCCACCCTGCTGGGCCGCTGGTTCTGGTGGCCGATCACGGTGCGCCCCCGGCCCGCCCCGACCCGCTCCGCTTCGTCGGCGGTTGAACCCGTCGGGGAACAGACCCGGCCCGCACTGCGCCCTTGACCGCGCCTTTCCCTCACCGCCCCCGCGGTTTCCGGTAGCCGATGGTCTTGGACTCCAGGTACTGCTGGAAACCTTCGATGCCGCACTGCCGGCCGATGCCGCTGTTTTTGTAGCCGCCGAACGGCGCGTCGGCACCGTAGTACATGCCGCCGTTGACCCCGACCGCCCCGGTGCGGATGCGGCGGGCGACGCTCATCCCCCGGTCCGTCGACGCCGACAGCACCGCGCCGGCCAACCCGTAGGCGCTGTCGTTGGCCAGCCGCACCGCCTGATCGTCATCGGTGAACGGCACGATGACCAGCACCGGCCCGAAGACCTCCTGCTGGGCGATGGCCGCGGCGTTGTCGACACCGACGATCACCGTCGGTTGCACATAATGCCCGCCGGCCAGATAGGCCGGCAGGTCGTCGAAGGGTCCACCACCGGTGATGATTTCGGCGCCCTCTGCGCGGGCCTGCGCGCAGGCGTCGAGCACCCGCTGCTTTTGTTGGGCGTTGATCACCGGGCCGACCAGGGTCTGCGGCAGCGCCGGATCGCCCACCGAAACCGCCTCAAACGCGGCGGCGACCGCGGCGACGGTGTCGTCGAACAGCGCTTCGTGCACCAGCAGCCGGGTGGTGGCCGCGCAGGCCTGCCCGGCGTGCACGCACACCCCGACCGCGCTCGGGATGATCTTGGCCGGGTTGGCGTCGTCGAGCACGATCAGCGCCGACTTCCCGCCCAGCTCAAGGAAGGTCCGCTTCATGGTGTCGGCGCCGTGGCGCAGCAGCAGCTTTCCGACCGCGGTCGATCCGGTGAACGAGATCATGTCGACGCGCGGGTCGGTGGCCAGCCGTCCGGCGACCTCGTTGGACGGGGTCGGCACCACATTGACCACCCCGGGCGGGATGTCGGTGTGCTCGGCGATCAGCCGTCCCAGCCGGGTGGCGTTCCAGGGCGTGTTCGGATCGGGTTTGAGCACAACGCTGTTGCCGGCCGCCAGCGCGGGCCCCAGCTTATTGAGGATGACCTCGATGGGGAAGTTCGACGGCGTGATGGCGGCGACCACCCCGACCGGTTCCTTGACCACGGTGCGCACATTGCGCTCACCGAAGAGCGGGTCGGCGTCCAGGGCGCGCTCCCACTCGAACGTCTCGATCAGCTCGGCGGGGTACTGCAACGCCGCGGCCAGCGGCCAATCCAGTTGCGCGAGTTGGGTCGTCATCACCGGGCAGCCCACCTCGGCGATCAGTTCCTCGCGCAGCGCCTCCCGCTCGGCCTCCAGCGCCGATTGCAGCTGGGTCAGGCACCGTTGGCGCAGCCCCCGGTTCGTCGACCAGTCGGTGTCGTCGAACGCGCGCCGCGCCGCGCCGATGGCCGCGTCCATATCCTCGGCGCCGGCCGCGGCGGTGGCACCGAGGGTGTGGCCGGTGGCCGGGCTGACATTGTCGAATTCGGCGCGCGAGGCCGCGGGGCGCAGTGCGCCGTCGATCAGCATCCGCGATTCGGCGGCCCGCGCCGCGCGCTGCCCCATCGCCACGCACGGCGCGGAGTGATCCTCGACGACGTCGCTCACCGGCACCTCAATCCCTCGACCACACTTGGCGCGTCAACTGTAATTATTACAGTAAGATATCTCAACATTGGCTCCGCGGACTCGACAGCGACGGCTCGGGCGGGCAATCTACAACCAGGCTGCCGAAAGGAGGGCTCCCGTGATCAAGGTGATGGACGGCATCCGGGTGCTGGAGGTTGCGCAGTTCACCTTCGTGCCGGCCGCCGGCGCCATCCTGGCCGACTGGGGCGCCGACGTCATCAAGGTGGAGCATCCGGTGCGCGGTGATACCCAGCGCGGCTTCGTCAACATGGGCGGGTTTGTCCTCAACCCGGACCGGCATCCGCTCATCGAGCACCCCAACCGGGGCAAGCGCAGCGTCGGCGTCGACCTCGCCACCGCCGACGGTCAACGGGTGCTCTACGAAATCGCCAAGACCGCCGACGTGTTCCTCACCAACTACCTACCCGCGGCGCGCCAGAAGAATCGGTTCGACGTCGAACACATCCGCGCGGTGAACCCGAACATCATCTATGCCCGCGGCAGCGCCTACGGCGACAAGGGGCCGCAGCGCGACGTCGGCGGTTTTGACGGCACCGCATTTTGGACCCGCAGCGGCGTGGGCCACGCGCTGAGCCCGGCCGAACTCGGCGGCCCGCTGTCGCAGGGCATTCCGGCGTTCGGGGACTCCATCGGCGGCATGAACATCGCCGGCGGCATTGCGGCGGCGCTGCTGCACCGCGAGCGGACCGGCGCCGCGTTGGAGGTCGACGTCTCGTTGCTGTCCACCGCGTGGTGGGCGGCCGGCGCGAGCATGACCCAGGGCATGGACACCGGCGAGACCATGCGCGCCGAGATGCCGCAATCCGGCGGCTCACCGGTGAATCCGTTCCTGGGCAACTACCGAACCTCCGATGGCGGCACCATCAACCTGTGCATCGTCAGCCCGACCGGCTATATCCGGGACACCTTCGAGCATCTCGGTATCCCGGAGGCCGCCGAGGATCCGCGGTTCGCCGAGGTGCGGCCGCTGATGGAGAACGCCGCGGCGGCCAGCGAGTTGATCGTGGCGGCGATCGGCAGCAAACCGTTCGGCTACTGGCGGGAACACCTGAACACCATGAAAGGCCAGTGGGCGCCGTGTCAGAGCTTCCTCGACCTGGCCACCGATGAGCAGGCGCTGGCCAACGACATGGTGGTCGAGGTTGAGGCCGGCGACGGCGGGGCGCCGTTCAAGGTGGTGCGCGGGCCGGTCCAGTTCAACCACGAACCGCTGGAAACCACCCGCGCCCCGCAAGCCTCCGAGCATACCGAGATCGTGTTGATGGAGCTCGGCATGGACTGGGACCGCATCGCCGAACTCAAGGAGTCGGGCGCCATCGCGTAGCGCTACGCCGTCGCCGGTCTGCCGTATTTTCGGTCCGCGTTGAACCCGAAGTTGGCGATGGCGGTGGACAACCCGCTGCCGATCGGCCCGCGCGTGTCGAACAAGCTGGTGGTGCCGGTCGCCACGCCCCCGTCGCTGTAGTGCGTCAGTGCGGCGAGGCCGATGTAGGGGCCGACCGGCAGCCGGCTCAATGCCAGCGTGTAGTCGGCGTTGATGAACGCCAGCCCCGCGGTGCTGAAGTTGGTCATCGAGCTGGTGACATCCACCGCCATCGCCGCCCGGATGAACGGCGTAAGCTCCTCGCCGGCAACCAGATCCCGGACTTCGCGCACCCAGGCGTAGCGCGGCCCGTCGTGTTGCCACGGGAATCCGTTTTCGCCGTCGTTGCCGTAGGCCCGGATGAACATCGGTGCGGCGTCGTCGAACCGGGCCGGCTCGTCCGGGACGGGCGGCAGGCTGACCGCAGTGGTGAAGAAGTCCCCGTCGGGTTGCCGACCGCGACGCAGATACAGCGCGGTGGCGCGGGCCACCAGCTCGCCGTGCTGGGTCATCGCCGCGTCGACCGCCCGCATCCGGGAGCCGCTGCGGGTGACCGATGCGCTGACCCGTACCGGCGCGGTGGCGACGCGACGCAATATCTCGACGGTCAGGCGGGCCGGATGCAGGTCGTCGTCGGCGACGTGCCGCTCAACGGCGCGGGCCAGCAGGCCGCCGACCACCTGGCCGCCCAGCGTGGGACCCCAGCCGCCGTGGGCGATCGGATTCGGCACGAAGCCGTCGTCGCGGCGAACCAGGAACGGGGTCATGTCGGCGCGGTGCACCAGAACAATATACGCTACTGTAATCCTTACTGTTAGTACGTTGCATTTGTTGCGCGGAGGATCGTATGCAGAAGGCGCTGGCACCCGAGATCTCGACCTGGCCCGATTCGCGTCCGCAGTTGATCGGCAGCCGGTGCGCCAGTTGCGCGGCGACGGTGTTCCCGCGCCAGGACCGCTGTCCCAAGTGCAGCGGCGACCAGATGGCGCCGGAATTGCTGCCGCGCGACGGCACCTTGGTGGCGTGGACCACCCAGGGCTTTCCGCCCGGACCGCCGTACCGCGGTCCGACCGGCCCGGACTTCGTCCCGTTCGGCGTGGGCCTGGTGCAGCTCGGCGACGTGATTCGTGTCGAGGGCCGGCTCACCGAAAACGACCCCACCAAACTGCGGTTCGGCATGCCGGTCGAGCTCACCATGGTGCCGCTGACCACCGACGCGGACGGCACCGAGGTCGTCACCTTCGCCTTCGAGCCGGTCGAGGAGCGGCGGCAATGACGAATGAGGTGGCCATCATTGGGGTTGGGCTGCACCCCTTCGGCCGGTTCGAGGGCAAGTCGGCGATGCAGATGGGCGTGGACGCGATCTTTGCGGCGGTCGCCGACGCCGGGGTGCAGTGGTCGGATATCGGGGCCGCGACCGGCGGCAGCTGGACGGTGGCCAACCCGGACGCGATCGTCGGGATGGTGGGCCTGTCCGGGATCCCGTTCACCAACGTGTTCAACGCCTGCGCCACCGCGGCCAGCGCCGCCAAAGCCTGCGCCGACGGGATCCGGTTGGGCGACTACGACATCGGCCTTGCCGTCGGCCTGGACAAGCATCCGCGGGGTGCGTTCACCGAGGACCCGGCCCTGGTCGGGATGCCGAGCTGGTACGCCGAGAACGGGCAGTACCTGACCACGCAGTTCTTCGGGATGAAGGCCAACCGGTACCTGCATGATCACGGCATCTCGCAGGCGACGCTGGCCAAGGTGGCCGCCAAGAACTTCCGCAACGGGGCGTTGAACCCGAACGCGTTCCGGCGCAAACCGATCCCCGAGGAGCAGATCCTGGCCGCGCCGATGCTGAACTATCCGCTCACCCAGTACATGTTCTGCGCCCCGGACGAGGGCGCCGCGGCCGTGGTGATGTGCCGTGCCGACATTGCGCACCGCTACACCGACACGCCGGTGTACCTGCGGGCCGTCGAGGTGCGCACCCGCCGCTACGGCGCCTACGAGGTCAACACCACCTTCGCCCCGGTCGACGAGGATGTGGCGCCGACGGTGTACGCCGCCCGGGCGGCATTCGAGAAGGCCGGGGTGGCGCCCGAGGACGTCGACGTGATCCAGTTGCAGGACACCGACGCCGGCGCGGAGATCATCCACATGGCCGAATGCGGGTTCTGCGCCGACGGCGACCAGGAGAAGCTGGTGGCCGACGGCGCCACCGAAATCGCCGGGTCGCTGCCGGTCAACACCGACGGCGGGCTGATCGCCAACGGCGAGCCGATCGGCGCCTCGGGGTTGCGTCAGCTGCACGAGCTGGTGCGTCAACTGCGCGGCCAGGCCGGTGATCGTCAAGTGCCCGGGGCGCCCAAGGTCGGCTTCGCCCAACTGTATGGGGCGCCGGGCACCGCCGCCGCGACCGTCCTCACCACCTGATTTTTGCCGAGCAGACGCAAATTCGCACGATCCGGTGCTCGACGATGCGATTCTGCGTCTGTTCGCGACCCGAAAGCGAGCTGCCCATGACCCAGTTCACCGCGGCGCCGATCTTTGACGCCGATCAGCACATGTACGAGACCCCCGACGCGTTGACCAAATATCTGCCGGAGAAGTACGCGCGGGCCGTGCAGTTCGCGCAGATCGGCCGGCAGACCCGGATCATCATCAACAACAAGGTCAGCGACTTCATCCCGAACCCCACCTTCGAGCGGGTGGCCGCCCCGGGCGCGCACGAGAAGTTCTTCGCCGGGGACAATCCCGACGGGCTGACGCTACGCGAGATGCAGGGGCCGGCGATCGCGGCACCGGCCGCCACCCGCAACCCGGCCGATCGGGTCGCCGAACTCGACCGGCAGGGCGTCATCGAAGCGTTGAACTACCCGACCCTGGCCAGCCTGGTCGAACACTCTGCGGCAGACGACCCCGAACTCACCCTGGCCATCATTCACGCGCTGAACCAATGGATGGCCGAGCATTGGCGCTACAACTACGCCGACCGGGTGTTCTCCACCCCGATCCTCAACCTGTCCGAGGTCGACGGCGCGCGGCGCGAGCTGGACTACATCCTGTCCCAGGGCGCCGCGGTCGCGTTGATCAAACCGGGCCCGGTCAACGGGATCCGCGGGTGGCGTTCGCCGGCGCTGCCCGAGTTCGACCCGTTCTGGCGCGACGTCGAGGCCGCCGGCCTGCCCATCGTGTTGCACGCCAGCTACCCGCCGCTCGACGACTACGTCGGCAAGTGGGAACCGCCGTACACCCAGAACTTCATGGCGCAAAGCGCGTTCCGCTGGATGGTGTTGGGGCACCGGGAGATCGCCGACATGATCACCAGCCTGATCTGTCACGGCACCCTGACCCGGTTCCCGAAGCTGCGCATCGCCAGCGTCGAAAACGGCAGTTCGTGGATTTTCCCGCTGTTCCACGATTTCGACGACCTGTACAAGAAGATGCCGCAGAACTTCCCCGAGCATCCGCACGAGGTGTTTCGCCGCAACATCTGGGTCAGCCCGTTCTGGGAGGGTTGCGTCGCCGACGTGGTGGACACCGTCGGCTGGGACCGGGTGCTGTTCGGGTCGGACTATCCGCATCCGGAGGGGCTGGCCGAGCCGAAAGGCTTTTGGAAGTACGCCGAGGGCATGGATGTGCGACGCACATACGACTTCATGGGCGACAACGCCCGCCGGTTCATGGGCCGGCCGATCGCCAACCCGGACCCGGATGCGGTCCACCCGCCGGCGCTGGCGCACAGCTAATCCCGCGCGAGCAGACACAGATTCGCACGATCCGGCGCGGAATCGTGCGAATCTGTGTCTGCTCGCGGGTCGGGAAGTTACCGGACCTGGTTGCGGGTCGCGTCGCGGAACAGCTCAAGTTCCGGGTTGTCGTCGGGCAGCACGGCTAGGAGGCCCGCTGCGCCTTCGGCGGCGAGTAGTTGGGCTTGCCCAAGCCCAGCACATACTGGGCGATCATGTTGCGGAACACCTCCAGGGTGCCGCCGTAGATGCCGACCAGCGGCGCGAACCGGTACACGTATTCGCTGCGGTCATCGTCCCCGCCGTCGGCGCCGACCGGCAGCGCCGCCACCGCCCCGGCTATGTCCATCAAATCCGGGGCGATGTCGCGCATGGCCTGCGCCATCGCCACCCGACCGAAGATGCTCGACGTGGACAGCGCCGCCTCCATGCGGGCGATGCTGCGGCCCAGCCGGTAGGCCACCGAACCGTCGTCGACGCCGCGCCGCCCACTGAGATCCGGCCGCCCCACCAACGCCGCCACATGGTCGGCGGCTTCGCACATGAACCCCGCCTGGTGCGCCATGATCGCGACATCGGCCAGCCCGTCGTCGGCGGCGGCCACCGCCCCGTGCTCGGCGTCCAACGGTTCACGCACCACCGCCCAGCCGCCGTTGACGTCGCCGAGCCGGTAGCGGTCGTCGACCCGCACGTCGCTGTAGTAGACGATGTTGGTGCGGTCGCCGTCGACGGTGCGGATGCCCTGGATCTCGATTCCCGGTGAATCCAGCGGAACCAGAAACATGGTGAGGCTCTTGTGTTTCGGCGCGCCCGGGTCGGTGTTGGTGATCAAGAAGACGTACTGGCAGTTGTGGGCGCCGGTGGTGAACATCTTCGAGCCGTTGATAATCCAGCTCGAGCCATCCTCCTCCCGCACCGCACGGGTCTTACAGGTCGCCACGTCCGAGCCGCCTTCGGGTTCGGTGTAGCCCAGGCACAACCGGATGTGGCCGCTGAACACCCCCGGCATCACTTCGTCCTGGAGTTCGGGCGAGCCGAACTTGACCACCGAGCGCGCCACCATCGAGGTGGTACCCCAGGTCACCCACGGCACCTCGGCGCGTCGCTTCTCCAGCTCCCAGATCCGCCGGCGCACCCGGCTGAATCCGCCGTCGGCTTCGGGCTTCCACTCCTTCTCCAGGTATCCGGCGGCGCCGAGCGCCAGATGCACGCCCTCGTCGAAGTTGTCGCCGGTTTCCCGGTCGCGGCGGATGACGTCCTCGGTCACCTGCTCGGCCAGGAGGGCGCGCACCTCATCGCGGAACGCCGCATCCTCATCGGACAGTTCTACCCGGGAAAAATCCATCGGTTGCTCCTCCAACCTATTCGGCCGCAGCCTCGCGGGCGGCCACGATCTCGGCGACGCGGACGGCGGTGGCTCCGGGGTCGCCGCCGGCCAGCGGCCAGCCCCGGGCCCGCACCAGATACGCGGTGGCCGCGGCTTCCGCCGACACCCCCAAACCGCCCTGGATGTGCACGGCCATGGTGGCGGCTTTGGCGGCCTCCTCGGTCATGAACACGAACGCGGACGGCGCCAGTTCGGGCCGCTCGGCGGGCTCGTTATCCAGGAACCACGCGGCCCGGTGGGCCAGCCCGCGTCCGCCCTGCACGGTGATGGCCATATTCGCCAACGGATGCGAGATGGCCTGCAGCGTGGAGATCGGCACCCCCAGCGTGTAGCGGGTCTTGGCGAATTCCGCGGCGATCGTCATCGTCTCCTCGACCAGGCCCACCAACGCCGCCGCGGTCAGCAGCCGCCACTCATCCAGCGCCCGTTGGTAATCGGCCAACGCGTCGGGGCCGCTGCCCAGCACGGTGCGACCGTCGGCGTTGGCCGGGTCCACCCAGGCCATCGGCAGCCGGCCGATGTTGTCGACCCGGGTCGGGCGGGTGCCGAACGTCAGCCGCACCACCTCGTCGCCGTCCCGGATGATGACGTGGTCGGCGATCGACCCGCTCGGCATCAACCGCACCCCGCTGACCGGTTGTTGCTGCGGATCGAACGCAACCAATTGCCGCCCGGTGCTGATGTCGTCCTCGACGGCCCCCAACCGGGCCAGCAACCGCGCGGCGCAGACGTGATCGATCCACGGCACCGGCGCCAACGCGCGACCGATCTCCTCGGCCACCAGGGTCAGATCGACCAGCGTTGCGCCGTCGCCGCCGACCGACTCCGGCAGCGCCATCGTGGTCGCCCCCATCGCGCATAACCGCTCCCACAGGCTTTTGTCGAACCCGGTGGCCTCGGCGGCCCGCACGGTGTCGATCGGGCAGTGCGTCGCAAAGAACTGCCGATACGCCTGCTGCAGCGCGGTGTGGTCCTCGCTCAGGCTGTAGTCCAGCCGGCGCAATTCGTAGCGATCCATGACTCACTGCTCCTTTTCGCGGTCTTCGCCAAAGAAGAATGCGGCGGCGTTGCGGTACAGGTAGTTGTCCAGCACCTCGGCGGGCAGGTCGAGCGCCAACGCCTCGGGCACCACTCGGCTCATCCGCAGCACCGGCCAATCCGAGCCGAAGATCACCTTGTCGGGTCCGCGGGTGCGCATGTAGTGCAGCAGGCTGTCCGGCAGCCGCTTGGGTGACCACGCCGAGGTCATCAGGCGCAGGTTCGCGTATTTGATCAGCAGCCGGATCGCGATATCCCACCACGGGTCGGCGCCGTGGATCATGCACAGCCGCAGTTCGGGGAAGCGCACGCAGACCCGGTCCAGGTGGATGGGGTTTTGCACCTCGCCCGGGATCGGCGGCCCGGGGATGCCGGTGTTGATGCACAGCGGCAGGCCAAGTTCGGCGCACTTGGTGTACAGCGGATAGTAGACCGCGTCGCTGGGCGGGTACTGGCCGTCGCCCCAAAAGCTGGGCCCCACCACGGCGTAGACGACCGGCAGATCGGCGGCGACCGCGGACAGCTCGGCCAGCGACGGCATCGGCCGCAGCAGGTTGATGCCGCCCATCGCCAGCGCGAACCGGTCCGGTCGGGCTTCCACGAATTTGCGCGCGGTCACCGACGGCTTGGCGAGGTTGTCCATCAGGATGGCCTTGGCCACCCCGTGGCGGTCCATCTCGTCGAGCAGCTCGGCGAAATCGACCGGCGCGAACATCGACTTGGGGCCCTTGAAGTAGTCGTCACGCACCTTGAGCATGAACGAGGGCTGCTGCTCGGTCTCCCCGAAGTGCACGTTGACCAGACAATCGATGGCCCGGTCGGCTTTGTCACTCATGTCATCCCCTGCGCTGCCCGGCTTTTCGCCCAGCGGTAGTCGGCCTTGCCGTTGCCGAGACGGCGGATCGTCTCGACCACGATGAACTCCTTGGGCGCCTTGAACCGCGCCAGCCGGGTGGTGCAGAAGGTGTGCAGCTGGTCACCGACCGGATCGACGCCGTCGCGCACCGCGATCAGCGCCACGACTTCTTCGCCCCACCGGTCGCTGGGCCGCCCCACCACCAGCGCGTCGGCGATGTCGGGGTGCGCGCGCAGGATCTCTTCGACCTCCTCGACGAACACCTTCTCGCCGCCGGTGTTGACCACCAGGGAATCCCGCCCGTAGAGCCGCAGGGTGCCGTCGGTCTCCAACGACGCCCGGTCACCGGAGATCACCACCCGCTGCCCGTCGACCTCCGGGAAGGTGCGCCGGGTGGCGTCGGGATCGTTGAAGTAGCCCAGCGGGATGCGCCCGGTCCGGGCGACCCACCCCACCTCGGGCTCGCCGGGGCGCAGGAAGTGGCTGTAATCCTCGGACAGCACCAGGCCGCCCTCGCGCAGCGTGAAGGTGTCGGTGCGGGTGTCGGCCCGGCTGTGCCCGAAGCCCATGTTCCCCGTTTCCGACGAACCGTATCCGTTGATCAGGGTGATCTGCGGCAGCAGCTCCAGCAGCGCCCGCTGATGCTTCGGGTTGGTCGCCGCCCCGCCGGTGCCGATCGCCGACAGCGACGCCAAATCGTAGCGGCGGTCCCGCAATTCGGCGACCAGCGGTGCGGCGTAGGCGTCGCCGACCATCGTCATCAACCCGACCTTCTCGCGTTCGGCGGTCGCCCACACCGCGCGCGGGTCGAGCTTGGCCGCGGTGTCGTAGAGCACCACCGTGGTGCCGGCCATGATCGCCGAGAACGCGGTCCACATCCCGGCCGCGTGCATCAGCGGGGACACCGCGAACCACGGCGGTCCCGCGGCGCCGCGCACCTTGGCGTGGATCTCCTCGACGCCGGCGTGATCGGCGCCCACCATCGACGACACATAGATGTCGGACTGGCGCCACAGCACCCCCTTGGGTCGACCCGTGGTGCCGCCGGTGCAGATCATCAACAGGTCATCCGGTGCGCCGGCCAGGATCCGGTCGGGGTCGCCGTGGGACAGCACGTCCGCCAGGGCCACCGCACCGGGCAGCTCGGGCGCCTCGGTCCCGTCGTCGATGCAGATCAGCAGGTCGGCGCCGTCCGGGGGAAGCACCGCAGCGTATTTCGCGCCGAGCGCCTTGTGGTAGATGACCGCGCGCGGCCGCAGATACGCCAGCAGGTCGCGGACTTCACCGGGGGTGTAGTGGTAGTTGACGTTGACCGGGACGGTGCGCGCCTTGAGGCAGCCGACGACCATGTCGACATACAGGTCGTTGTGCATGATCAGCGCGATCCGGTCCTGGCCGCACTCCCAGTTGTTCAGCTCCGCACGCTCGCGGTGCGCCCCGAATCCGCGGTCGGCGAGGAAGTTCGCCAACCGGCGGGTGCGTTGCGCTGACTCGCCGAAGGTGCTGCGGCGGCTGCCGCACACCGTCATCGTCCGCTCCCCGATGACATCGGCGATGGCGTCGAGCACCGCGCCGATGGTCCATTCGCCCATGACGTACCCGGCTAGGCGGCCGACTCGACGCGGACTCCGAGCAGGTCTAAGGCGTTGTCGCGCATAACTTTCCGGGTGTCTTCGGCGCTGAACTCGGGAAACTGCGGAATGTCGGCGGTGAAGGTCATCGGATCGGCGAGCCCCTCGCCGTGCGGCCAGTCCGAGCCGAACAGGATCTTGTCCACCCCGATGGTGTCGGCGAGCAGCTTGACGTCGTCCTCGTAGTACGGGGCGATCCACACGTTGTTCCGCAACTGCTCCACCGGATCTTCCTTGAAGTGATACGGCGCGGTGTTGGCGGCCTTCTTGAGTCGCTTGATCAACCGGTACACAAAGTAGGACCCGTTCTCGATGCTGGCGACCTTCAACGTGGGATGGCGGGTGAACACCTGGTGCACGATCATCGAGGCCATGGTGTCGTGGATCGCCCGGTCGTCGAGCAGGATCTGGTCGAGCGGATCCTTCTTGCCGAAACCTTCGAAGGTCGCCTGACCGCCCCACAGCGCCGCGATCGCCAGATAGCCACTGTCGGACAGGTGAAAGCCCACCGGAACACCGGCCTCGGCCAACCGCGCCCACACCGGATCGTGCAGGGGGTCGCCCAGCGACCGCGGCTTCACCGCCCCGGGCACCGGAGCGGGCCGCACCAGCACCATCTTGGCGCCGCGGGCCAGGACGAATTCGACCTCCTCGACGGCCTTCTGCGGATCGGCCAGCGAGATGATCGGCGCGGAGATGATGCGGTGATCCGGGCGGTCGAAGCCCCAGTCTTCGTCGAGCCATAGGTTGAAGGCATGCAGCGACGCCATGGTCGCGTCGATGTCGCCCTTGAGCGCTTCTTCGACGCCGCACGCGAAAGTCGGCAGCATAAACACCATCTCGAGGTTCTGCCGGTCCAGAACCTTCACCCGCGCCTCGCGGTTCTGGTACTCGGGGTGATCGGCGAGGCGTTCGACCTTCATCAGCGAGGCCGGGTCGACGCCATCGGGAACCTCGCCGCGGAACAGCAGATCCAGGCAGCCGGGTTCGATGATCGGATCGAACGTCGGGTTCGGGATGAACTGGTTGATCACACCCCCCATGACCGCGAAGGTGCGCTTGCCCTGGGTGAGCATCTGCACGCCGCGACGCTTGAACTCCTTGGGCAGATAGCGGGTGAACGAGTCGAGCGGCTCGTAGTAGTGGTTGTCGGCGTCGATAGCCTGATAATCCAGGACCATGGCCGTAATCCTTTCTCTCACTGGCTCAGCGGCGGGAAGTTCGGCGGCCGCTTTTCCAAGAAGCTGGTGATGCCTTCAATGACGTCGGGCCGCAGCAGCGACTCGTGCATCAGCGTTTCGGCGCGGGCGCTGACGTCGGTCACCGCGCGCAGGGCGTCGCCGTAGGCCTGCCGCTTGATCACCGCCAGCGACGCGGGTGAGCAGTTGGCGGCGATGTCCTCGGCGTACTGCAGCGCCCGGGCCAGTAACTGATCGGATGCGACGACGTCGTTGACCAGACCCAGTTCGCGGGCTTCCTCGGCGTAGAACGTGCGCCCGCTGAGCAGCAGGTCCATCGCGGCGCCCCAGCCGGCCAGCCGCGGCAGGATCCAGCTGATGCCGTATTCGGCGATCAACCCCCGGCGGGTGAAGGCGGTGGCGAACTTGGCCCCGGCGGCCGCGAACCGGACATCGCACATCAGTGCGTGGGTCAGGCCGATGCCGACGCAGGCCCCGTTGATCGCCGCGATGACGGGTTTGCGTAGTTCGGTGAGGAAGTGCGGGTGGCGTTCGCCGACCAGCTCGCTGACGTCAGTGTCGCCGTCGCCGAGCTTTTCGTCGATGGACCCCGCGCCACCGAGATCCGCCCCGGCGCAAAAGCCGCGACCCCGACCGGTCAGCACGATCACCCGCACGCCGGAGTCGGCGTCGGCGCGGTCGATGGCCGCGTAGAAGCCCGCCGAGATGTCGGGGCCCCACGCGTTGAGCCGTTCCGGGCGGTTCAGCGTTACGACGGCCACGCCGCTGTCGGTGACGTCGTAGAGCACCGGGTCCGTCACGTCGGTATCCGCCTGCGCCACGGTGCTGTCATCGGCCGCCGTCATGGCACCCGCACCTCCTCCCGACCAGCTCCGAATACTCATACTGTATACCTTTCGATAGCGGCCGCCCGCAAGTTGCCGGGGGTATCCACCAGCGGTGGCTGAGCGGTAGTACGGGGTGGCACCAACTCGGTAAGCTCACGTCCATGTCGCCGGACAATCTGGAAGCACGCGTCACCAAGTTGGAGACGCAGATGCACCGGCTCACCGAGCGGGTCCGGGCAAGCGAACGAGACGCCGCCGCCGCGCGCATCCTGGCCGGCGCCGCCGACCGCGATGTGACGGGGTTTCGTGACGAAATCCGCGACTTCCGTCGCGCCACCACCGCCAGCTTCAACGCGCTGCGCGACGACGTCACCGACCTGCGTGGGTACGTCGACACGCGGTTCACCCAGATCGACGCCCGGTTCGCCCAAGTCGACAACGGATTCATCGAAGTCCGCGGCAAGCTCGACGCGGCGGCCACCGGCCAGCAACACATCGTCGAACTCCTCGAACGGCTGATCGCCGACCAGGGCTGAGCCGCCGCCTAGGCCTCGATCAACCCGAGCCGCCGGTAGGCGGTGGCGATCTGGGTCCGCGCGGCGGCGGGCAGTTCGGCTTGCGGGGGCCGGGAGTGCGGGTAGTCGCCCACCGGCAAGCCGAGCAGTGCCGCGGCGTACTTGAAGCCGCCGCCCCAGTGGGTGAAGTAGTCGGGCCGACCGGGATAGCAGGTGAGCCACGAGCCCATGTCGACGTCGAACTGGTCCAGGCCGGACTCCCGCCCGAAGTCCATCGCCTCGACGAGCTTGTCGGCCACGATCAGGTCCCAGTACTCGGTGAGGAGCCGCCGCCGCGGCGTCTCGAACAGGTAGCCGGTGGTGCCCAGTTGCGCCGGGCAGACGATCCCGGCCCGCAGCCACCCGGCGCGATACACCGTCTTATCGCACTCCCAAATCACCAGATCGGGTGCCAGCTCGTGCAATAGCCGGCTGCTGGCCGGGCGGAAGGCGCCTTCCTTGGTCGCGCACACCGCCGGGATCTCGGCGTAGATCCGGGCGGTTTCGGCCGGGCTGAGCACATACCCCGACGACGGTGAGTTGAACATGCCCAACGCGATGTCGGTGCGCTCGCTGATGTACCGGAAGAACCGCAGCACCCCGTCGCCACCGTGGGTTTCCATCATCGGGGTCTGGATGTAGGCGATGTCGGCGCCGGCCTGTTGGGCGTGCTGGGTCAGCACCAGGCAGTCCTTGGCCGATGTGGCCGCCGTGCACGCCTGCACGACGAGGTTCGGGTTGGCCGCGCGCCCCTCCTCGATCGCCACCTCCAGTAGGCGCTGGCGTTCGGCCAGGGTCAGCGACCAGAATTCGCCGACCCCGCTGGTGCACCACAGCATGGGGTGGCCGAGATCGGCGACGCAGTACCGCACCAACGCGCGGTAGGCGTCCCAGTCGATGTCGTCGCCGTCGACGCCGCGAAACGGCGTGTACAGCGAGTCGCCGATGCCGCGCAGCGCGCTGCGCGCCCAGTCCCGCGCCGCACTTGCCGTCGCCATGGTGCGCTCCCTAAGTCAGGTGAAATCCGAGCCGCCGTCGACGTTGACGTTGGCGCCGGTCATGTAGGAGTTGCGGCGGGACGCCAAAAACGCCGCCACCGGACCGATTTCGTTCGGCAGGCCGGCGCGCGGCAGATGCGCGGGATGCCCGAAATGCTGGGTGATGCCCGCCATCAACGCATACGGGTCCTCGCCGTCGATGCCGACCGAGGTGGCCCACCCCACCAGCGCCTCGGACGCGATGCTGCCCGGGGACACCACGTTGACCAGGATCTCGTCGGGAGCCAGCAGCAACGACAGGTTCTTGGAGACGCTGTTGACCATGGCTTTGGCCGCGGTGTAGGCGGGCAGGATCACGCTTTGCCGCTGGGTCGAGTGCGCGGAAAAGTTGACGATCCGTGCCCAGTCCGCCTTGCGCAGCAACGGAAGCGCCGACCGCACGCAGTGCACCATGCCCATGACGCCCTGGTCGACGGCTTGGCGCCACTGCTCGTCGGCCAGCTCCTCGAAGCTGCCCTGGACGGTGGGTCCGACGGTGTTGATCAGGATGTTGAGTTCACCACCCCAGCGCTCGCCCAGCGCGGCGAAGACCTCCGACACCTGACGCTCGTCGCCGGTGTCGGCGACCAGCCCGAGCGCGTCGGGGCTGCCGCGGTGCCTCAGGTCCGCGGCGGCGCGATCGACGTCGGCCCGGGACCGCGCAACCACCGCGACCCGGGCCCCGTCGTCGGCCAGGCAGCGGGCGGTGGCCAGTCCCATCCCCCGACCGCCGCCCACCACCACCGCGGCCGCGTTCGCCAACCCCAGGTCCATGGGTCAGGTGCCGGTCCAGTTGGGGGCGCGCTTCTCGGCGAAGGCGATCGCGCCCTCCTTGGCGTCGTTGGAGGCGAACACCGGCATGATGACTTCGAGTTGCTTCTGCCACATCTCGGCGGGGGCCCAGCTCGCGGACTTGACCATGATGTCTTTGGTCACCGCCACCGCCAACGGCCCGTTGGCGGTGATCCGCTCGGCCAGCTCGATCGCCCCGGCCAGCGCCTGGCCCGGTTCGGTCACCGCGTTGACGAAACCCCACGCCGCGCCCTGTTCGGCGGTGAAATGCTCACCGGTCAGCGCCAATTCGAGGGCCTTCTGATACGGGATCCGGTGCGGCAGCCGCAGCAGTCCCCCGCCGGCGGCCACCAAGCCGCGTTTGACCTCGGGGATCCCGAACTTGGCCGTCGTGGACGCCACCACCAGGTCGGTGGCCAGCACCACCTCGGTGCCGCCGGCCAGCGCGTATCCCTCGACCGCCGAGATGACGGGTTTGCGCGGCGGTTGTTCGGTGAAGCCGATGCCGCGCCCGGGGATGGCGACCTGCTCGCCGGCGGCGAAGGCCTTCAAATCCATACCGGCACAGAAATTGCCGCCGGCGCCGGTCAACACCGCCACCGACAGCTCGGGGTCGGCGTCGAGTTCATCGACCGCATCGGCCAGGCCCTGACTGACCGCCAGGTTGACCGCGTTGCGGGCCTCCGGCCGGTTGAGTGTGACGACGAGGATTCGCCCGTGGCGCTCCCGCAGGATTGCTTCTGACACCGATCACCCTTCACCCGTGAGAAACGATACTTACCAGAATCCTTACCATAGGCGTTACAGTTGAGGGATGAGAACCCGTCCGCCAGTGCTCAGCGAGCCCGTCGCGAACCGCACGGTAGGGCTGCCCGGGTACCCGCCGGGAGGGCCACCGGTAAGGTTGACGAGGCGAGACGGGCCGCGACACGCGTCCGTAGCCGCAGTTCAGGCAGTGCTGCCGGTAGATTCGGGGCGACCGACAGGTGAGGCCACGAACTGCGCGCGCAGCAACGATCTGCAGGGAGGTGCCCGCAGTGGCAAAGCAAGCAACCGCTGAAAAGCGTCAGCGGCGGGAACGCGGGTCGATCAATCCCGACGACATCATCGACGGCGCGTTCGAACTCGCCGAGCAGGTCGGGGTCGACAACCTGAGCATGCCGCTGCTGGGCAAGCATCTCGGGGTGGGGGTCACCAGCATCTACTGGTACTTCCGCAAAAAGGACGACCTGCTCAACGCGATGACCAACCGCGCGTTGCGCCAGTTCGTCTTCGCCACCCCCTATGTGGAGGCCAACGACTGGCGCGAGACCTTGCGCAACCACGCCCGCACGATGCGAAAAGCGTTCTTGGCCAATCCGATTTTGTGCGACCTGATTCTGATCCGGGCCGCGCTGAGCCCGCGGGCCGCCCGGTTAGGGGTGCAGGAGGTGGAAAAGGCGATCGCCGGCCTGGTCGAGGCGGGGCTGTCGGTCGAGGACGCCTTCGACACCTACTCGGCGATCTCGGTGCATGTCCGCGGCTCGGTGGTGTTGCGGCGGCTCTACGAGAAGAACCGGGAGGCGGCCGACGACGGGCCCGGCGACTTCGAAGAGGCGATGGTGATCGACCCGGAGACGACGCCGCTGCTGGCGCAGGTCACCTCCGAGGGGCACCGGATCGGCGCGGCCGACGACACCAACTTCGAGTACGGGCTCGACTGCATCCTCGACCAGGCCAGCCGGCTGATCGAGCAGGGCAAGAAAGCCCCGCGGCGCAAGCACTAAGCCCCCGAGCCTCGCGAGGCCCCCGAGC
>NZ_MLQM01000102.1:0-18980 GCF_001854525.1 Mycobacterium talmoniae | reverse complement strand
TCGCCCCCCAATGCAGACACGCCCCCGCACAGCCCGGATGCCCGGCCACCAACACGCCGATCGTCGCTCCGGCCACCACCCGCTGCCCAACCCGCACGCTCGCCCGCACCGGCTCGTAACTGGTGTGCAATCCGCCAGGGTGTTCGATCGCCACCACCGGGCGCCGGGCCAGCGGCCCGGCGTACACCACCGTTCCGGCCCCGGCGGCATATACCGGCTGGTCAGGGGCGCCGGCCAAGTCCACCCCGCGGTGTCCGGGTGTCCAGTTCGGCGTCGGGGCGTCAAACGTCCGCAGCACCGCCGGGCGTGGCCGCAACGGCCACTCCAGCCGCACCGCGTCCCCGCGGGCTGGCGCCGCGCACACCAAAAAGACCAGGAGAACCAGCGTCCAGCGCATCTGCCCAGTGCACTGCGCGCCCGGCCCGGCGGCCAGTCAGTGCTGTGGACAAAGCACCTGCTCGGACCGTGTAAACTCACATCCCGCAGCTCGTGCAAGCGGGCTGACTTCGCGTGTCTGCGCCACAACCGGATACCGGACGGTCCCTGGAATCAGGGTTTCGGTATCTCAGCAGGCACCAGGGCCCGGCCTCACCCGACGCCGGGCGACAACCGACACACAAAAAGGCATAAGCATGGCCGTAGTCACCATGAAACAGCTGCTGGATAGCGGCACCCACTTCGGGCATCAGACCCGCCGGTGGAACCCCAAGATGAAGCGGTTCATCTTCACCGACCGCAACGGCATCTACATCATCGACCTGCAGCAGACGCTGACCTTCATCGACAAGGCGTACGAGTTCGTCAAGGAGACCGTCGCCCACGGTGGGTCGGTGCTGTTCGTCGGCACCAAGAAGCAGGCACAGGAATCCATCGCCGCCGAGGCGACCCGGGTTGGGATGCCGTATGTCAACCAGCGCTGGCTGGGCGGGATGCTCACGAACTTCTCCACCGTGCACAAGCGGCTGCAGCGCCTCAAGGAACTCGAGGCCATGGAGCAGACCGGCGGCTTCGAGGGCCGCACCAAGAAAGAGATCCTGGGCCTGACCCGCGAGAAGAACAAGCTGGAGCGCAGCCTCGGCGGTATCCGCGACATGAACAAGGTGCCCTCGGCGGTCTGGGTCGTCGACACCAACAAGGAGCACATCGCCGTCGGCGAGGCCCGCAAACTGGGTATCCCGGTGATCGCGATCCTGGACACCAACTGCGACCCGGACCTGGTCGACTACCCGATCCCGGGCAACGACGACGCGATCCGTTCGGCGGCGCTGCTGACCAAGGTGATCGCCTCGGCGGTCGCCGAGGGGCTGCAGGCCCGCGCCGGCCTCGGTAACGGGGAAGGGAAGCCCGAAGCCGAGTCGGCCGAGCCGCTGGCCGAATGGGAGCAGGAGCTGCTGGCCTCGGCGACCCCGGCGGCCGGCACCGAGACCACCACCGACACCACCACGGAAGGCTGAGATGGCGAACTTCACCGCTGCCGACGTCAAGCGGCTTCGGGAGTTGACCGGCGCCGGCATGCTCGACTGCAAGAATGCGCTGGCCGAATCGGACGGCGACTTCGACAAGGCCGTCGAGGTGCTGCGGATCAAGGGCGCCAAGGATGTCGGCAAGCGTGCCGAGCGGGCCACCGCCGAGGGCCTGGTCGCCGCCAAGGACGGCGCCCTGATCGAGCTGAACTCCGAAACCGACTTCGTCGCCAAAAACGCCGAATTCCAGCAGCTGGCCGCCGACATCGTGGCGGCGGCCGCGGCCTCCAAGGCCGCCGATGTCGACGCGCTGAAGGCGGCGAAGGCGGGCGACAAGACCGTCGAGCAGGCGATCGCGGAGCTGTCGGCCAAGATCGGCGAGAAGCTGGAACTGCGTCGCGTCGCCTACTTCGACGGCACCGTGGAGACCTACCTGCACAAGCGGGCGTCGGACCTGCCGCCGGCGGTGGGGGTGCTGGTCGAATACACCGGCAGCGACACCGAGGCCGCGCACGCGGTCGCGCTGCAGATCGCCGCGCTCAAGGCCAAGTACCTGTCCCGCGACGACGTGCCCGCCGACGTGGTGGCCAACGAGCGTCGCATCGCCGAGGAGACCGCCAAGGAAGAAGGCAAGCCCGAGCAGGCGCTGCCCAAGATCGTCGAGGGCCGGGTCAACGGATTCTTCAAGGACACCGTGCTGCTGGAGCAGTCGTCGGTGTCCGACTCGAAGAAGACCGTCAAGGCGCTGCTCGACGAGGCCGGTGTGACGGTCACCCGGTTCGTCCGGTTCGAGGTCGGCCAGGCCTAACGCCTGCGCGCCGAACGTGCGTCCACGGCGGGATTCGGCTCGATTTTCCGCCCTGGATGCACGTTCGGCGATGACGCGGTGATCCGCACAGCACGTAATGGGCCCCCTGCCGTTCGGTAGGGGGCCCATTACGTGGTGGATCAGAACAGGCTGAGCAGTTCGGCGGCCCTGCGGGCGCCCCGCACCGGATAGCATCAGCCGAATGGGACCTGTGCACGCCTTCGGCGACGACGCTCTCGGTGACCTCGACGCGGTCGCGCTGACCGAAGCGATCAAGGCCGGCAAGGTAAGTCGCGCCGACGTTGTCGAGGCGGCGATCGCCCGACTGGAGGCGGTCAACCCGAAGCTCAACGGGCTGGCCTATCCGGCCTTCGAGCGGGCCCGGGCGCGGGCCAGCGCCGCCCGCCCGCACGGCGGGTTCTTCGACGGGGTCCCGACATTTATCAAAGACAACGTCGACGTTGCGGGCATGCCGACCATGCAGGGCACCGACGCGTGGGATCCGCACCCGGCCGCCGCCGACGGTGAGTTCGCCCGGCTGTATCTGTCCACCGGACTCAACCCGCTGGGCAAAACCCAGCTCAGCGAGTTCGGATTCTCCGCGGCCGCCGAGCATCCGCGGCTGGGCCCGGTGCGCAACCCGTGGAACACCGACTACACCGCCGGCGCCTCGTCGTCGGGATCGGCGGCGTTCGGGGCCGCCGGCGTGGTGCCGATCGCGCACGCCAACGACGGTGGTGGGTCGATCCGGATCCCGGCGGCCGTCAACGGACTGGTGGGCCTCAAGCCGTCCCGCGGCCGGCTGCCGCTGGACAAGGATTTTCGGCAGATGCCGGTGCGCATCGTCTACAACGGCGTCGTGACGCGCTCGGTGCGCGACACCGCCGCGTTCTACCGTGAGACCGAGCGCACTTGGCGCAACCGCAAGCTGCCGGCCATCGGCGAGGTCACCGGCCCTAGCAAACGGCGGCTGAAGATCGCCGTGGTCACCCGGTCGGTCGGGCGGGACGCCAGTCCCGAGGTGCGTGAGCTGACGCTCAAGACCGCGGCCCTGTTGGAGGAGCTCGGCCACCGAACCGAATACATCGAAACACCGCCGGTGCCAGCGTATTTCGCCGACGACTTCCTGCTGTACTGGGCATTCCTCGCGACCGCGCTGGTCCGGCGCGGACGCCATATGTTCGGCCCTTCCTTCGATCGCAGCAAGCTGGACAACCTGACGCTGGGACTGGACCGGCACGCCACCCGTCACCTGCACCGGCTACCGCTGGCCGTCGCGCGGTTGGCCGCCTCGAGTCGGCGCAGCGCCCGGTTCTTCCGGGGCTACGACGCATTGTTAACCCCGACGGTCGCCCACGAGACCCCGCGGGTCGGGCACCTGGACCCGACCGCCGATTATGAGCAGGTCATCGACCGGCTGATGGACTGGGTGGCGTTTACGCCGCTGCAGAACGCTACCGGTGATCCGGCGATCTCGTTGCCGCTGACCCGCACCGCCGCCGGGCTGCCGCAGGGCATGATGTTCGCCGCCGAGCGCGGTGCGGAGGCCCGATTGCTAGAGCTGGCCTACGAACTCGAAGAGGCCCGGCCCTGGGCGCGAATCCAGGCTCCGCGCTGACCGGGGCCGAGCGGCGCGACGCTGCTTGGCTGCGACGGGGCCCGGTCTGCGCGGCACTGGCCGCGCTCCTGGTGGCGGCCACCGGGTGTTCGTGGTCGTCCCCACCGGCTCCCGTGCCCGGACACGGCTCGCTGATCGCCTACACCACGCCCAGACACACCCCGTGGTGGCAGCCCGGAGAGGTGAGTTTCACCTTGACGCAGGGTCCGACGCCCGTGGCGACCTGGACCAAACAGGTGGGCGCCTCCCGGTTCGGGTATGTCGGCGCACCCGCGTTCACCGCGGACGGCAAATACGCCTTCGCCCAGTACCACGACGAGCAGGCCGGGCGATACCCCTACGACGGCGGGGATATCCACGCCGAACTGGTGTGGATCGAGGTGGCGAGCCGACGGGTGCACGAGGCGCCGATCCCGGCCCGGTCGCGAACGGATTCTGAATCGCCGGCCCGGCCCGGGGCCCCGTATGCGCTGCACGGCAGCACCGTCGTATGGCAGGGTCTGGCGTCGCCGGATGCCAACGGGCAGATACCCCTGATGGCCCTGGATCTGAGCCAGCGGCATCCGGCTCCCCGCGCATTGCGCACCGTCCGGCTGCCCCCGCGGACCCCCGAGCAACAAGCCGGTGTCGACACCGACCACAACTACACCGGCACCGTGGTCGGCGCCGGTGGCGGGCGCGTGGTGATCGCCAACAAATACGGCGCCGACCGGGGCATCCTGGCCGACCGCCTGTTCCTGGTCGACCGCGACGGCACGGTCCGGGATCTGGGCCGCCGGCCCACCGTCTACTGGGCCAACGCGACGTTCAGCCCGGACGGAACCCGGTTCGCCTACGAGACCGGCACGGTTGCCGAACCCGCGGTGTGCCAACGGCATCAGGTCAGCGTGTTCGACGCGGCCACCGGTCAGCTGGCCGACGGTTTTCCGCCCGGCCCCTTCGATGCCAGTCCCAAGCCCTGCTTCTACGGCAATACCCAGAGCGCGGTGTGGTGGGCGCCCGGGGGCAGGCTGCGGGCCACCGGCAGCGCCGATCGATGCCCGACAAACCTGTCCGAGCCCACGCCCGATGCCGGCGTGTGGGAGCTGCGCGGAACCGGCTGGGCACCGATCGCCCCGGCCGGAACCTACCGCCTCTACCCGTTGTCGAACGGGGACACGGCCGTGGTCGCCAAGGTGCCGCGCCCACCCGATCAGCAGTGCCCCGACCAGCCGTCGACGGTCACGAGCTTGTTCCTCCGCACGGGCGGCAAACAGGTCCACCTCGCCGATGTGGAGGCAACCGGCGTCGCGGTCCCGGCGACCTAGACGCCCGGGTGCAGCACGTCGCAGGAATCCTGATCGGAGCCGAGCAACTCCAGCATGCGGCGGAACTCCCGCTGCTCGGCGCTGCTCAGCTTGGCCAGGATCCGGCCGTCGGCCGTCGAGACCGCGGCCTCGGCGCGTTTCAGCAATGCCTGACCGTCGCGGGTCAGCGTCGCCGGTAGCGCCCGCCCGGACGGCACGGACTCGGGCCGCGACACCGCGCCCAGCTCTTCCAGGCGCCGCAACACCGTGTTCATCGCCTGCGGGGTGACGTTGCCTTGCCGGGCCAGTTCCGCGCTGGACAGCCCCGGCCGCAACGAAAGCATTCGCATGCAGACGAATTCGGCCAACGACAGGTTCAGCGGTCGCAGCGCGGCGGCCACCTCGGGGCGCAGCGCGGCCCCCACACGGTGCAGCAAATAGCCCAGCGGCGCGTCGTCGATCTGTCCCACATCAACCATCTTGACATATATCAAGCACGTTGATATACAGAACGGCATGACTGAAACGCAGAAATTCGACTTCGATTTCGATCCGGCCTACCGCGGCGAGGCCGCCGAATTCGGGCCGGGCCAGCGCCCGCCGTGGAGCATCGGCGAACCGCAGCCCGAAATCGCCGCCCTGATCGAGCAGGGCAAGGTCCACGGCGAGGTCCTCGACGCCGGCTGCGGCGAGGCCGCCGTGTCGCTGTACCTGGCCGAACGCGGCCACAACACCGTCGGGCTGGACGCCTCGCCGACCGCGATCGAGTTGGCCAAGGCCGAGGCGGCCAAGCGTGGGCTGGCCAACGCCGATTTCGCGGTCGCCGACATCTCGTCGTTCACCGGTTACGACGGCCGGTTCGACACCATCATCGATTCCACCCTGTTCCACTCGATGCCGGTCGAGTTGCGGGAGGGCTATCAGCGGTCGATCGTGCGTGCCGCCGCACCCGGGGCGTCGTATTTCGTGCTGGTCTTCGACCGGGCCGGGATGCCGGAGAGCCCCGGCCCCAACCCCGTCACCGAAGACGAGCTGCGTGAGGTGGTTTCTAGGTACTGGGTGATCGAAGAGATCCGTCCGGCCCGCATTCACGCCAACTTCCCCGACAAGTTGCCCGCCGAGTTCCCCGTGGTGGATCTGCGCGACGAGGGCAACGGACGCAAGTCGGTGCCGGCCTGGCTGCTGTCGGCGCATCTGGGCTGACGCTGCACCCCGGGCATTCCGCGGCCCGCATGATGAGGCAGGATAGAGCCTGCCGTCGTGGGTGATTGCCTGCGATGGCGCTGTCATGCGAGGACCGTGGAGCCTGAGGAGCCTGATGACGGAGCCGACCAGCACCGGCGGCGGTCAGGCCGTCCCCCCGCCGGGTCGCCCCAAGTACACCCGAGTGTTGCTCAAACTCGGTGGCGAGATGTTCGGCGGGGGACAGGTCGGGCTGGACCCCGACGTGGTCGCGCAGGTGGCCCGCCAAATCGCCGAAGTCGTGCGCGACGGGGTGCAGGTCGCCGTCGTGATCGGCGGCGGCAACTTCTTCCGCGGCGCCCAACTGCAGGAGCGCGGCATGGACCGGATGCGCTCGGACTACATGGGGATGCTCGGCACCGTCATGAACAGCCTTGCGCTGCAAGACTTTCTCGAAAAGGAAGGGATCGTCACCCGGGTTCAGACCGCCATCACGATGGGGCAGGTCGCCGAGCCCTACATCCCGCTGCGGGCCCAGCGTCACCTGGAGAAGGGCCGGGTGGTGATCTTCGGTGCCGGCATGGGGTTGCCGTACTTCTCCACCGACACCACCGCCGCCCAGCGGGCCCTGGAGATCGGCGCCGACGTGGTGTTGATGGCCAAGGCCGTCGACGGGGTGTTCGCCGACGATCCGCGGGTCAACCCCGACGCCGAACTGCTCACCGCGATCAGCCACCGCGAAGTCATCGACCGCGGGCTGCGGGTGGCCGACGCCACCGCCTTTAGCCTGTGCATGGACAATGGCATGCCGATCCTGGTGTTCAACCTGCTCACCGACGGCAATATCGCGCGGGCGGTCGCAGGTGAGAAGATCGGAACACTGGTCACCACCTGACCGCGCATGCCGTGGCCGCCGGCGACGATGCAGAGCGAAGCGATGAGAAGGAGCGGCGCAGATGATTGACGAGGCTCTCTTCGACGCCGAAGAGAAAATGGAAAAGGCCGTATCGGTGGCGCGGGACGATTTGGCGACCATCCGCACCGGCCGGGCCAACCCGGGCATGTTCTCCCGGATTGTCATCGACTATTACGGCGCAACCACCCCGATCACCCAGCTGGCCAGCATCAATGTTCCCGAGGCGCGGCTGGTGGTCATCAAACCGTACGAAGCCGCGCAGCTACACGCGATCGAGACCGCGATCCGCAACTCGGACCTGGGCGTCAACCCCAGCAATGACGGCACGCTGATCCGGGTGGCGGTGCCGCAGCTGACCGAGGAACGGCGCAAGGAACTGGTCAAGCAGGCCAAGGCCAAGGGGGAGGACGCCAAGGTCTCGGTGCGCAACATCCGTCGTAAAGCGATGGAGGAACTGCACCGGATCCGCAAAGACGGCGACGCCGGTGAGGACGAGGTCGGCCGCGCGGAAAAGGACCTCGACAAGACCACGCAGCAGTACGTCAGCCAGATCGACGAGCTGGTCAAACACAAGGAAGGCGAGTTGCTGGAGGTCTAATGGCC
The DNA here is from genome assembly GCF_001854525.1 of Mycobacterium talmoniae. Classification (NCBI taxonomy): domain Bacteria; kingdom Bacillati; phylum Actinomycetota; class Actinomycetes; order Mycobacteriales; family Mycobacteriaceae; genus Mycobacterium; species Mycobacterium talmoniae. Next base: position 11,104 of record NZ_MLQM01000102.1, on the reverse strand, counting down.
GCGCAGCAATCACTATCCGTGGCAGACACCGAGACCGGCGCATCCCCGGCTGACGGGCCGGGGCTTCCGGCGCAGCCGGGACCGCAGCCGGGCACCCCGAAAACTTCCCGCGCCGGGCGCAATCTGCCGGCCGCGATCGCGGTGGGCGCGCTGCTGGCCGGCATGCTGGTGACGGTCCTGCTCGTCGCACCGCACCTGTGGGTTGTGGTGCTCGCCGTGGCCACCCCGATCGCCACCCATGAGGTGACCCGACGGCTGCGGGAAGCCGGCTACGACGTGCCGTTCCTGCCGTTGCTGCTCGGCGGGCAGGCGATGGTGTGGTTGAGCTGGCCGTTCGGCGTCGCCGGGGTGCTGGGCGCATTCGGCGGCACCGTCGTGGTGTGCATGGTTTGGCGGCTATTGGGTCAAGGCTTGAGCCACACCCCGGTCAACTACCTGCGCGACATGTCGGCCACGGTGCTGCTCGCGGTGTGGGTGCCGTTGTTCATGTCCTTCGGTGCCCTGCTGATCTACCCCGCCGACGGCGCGGGTCGGGTGTTCTGTCTGCTGGCCTCGGTGGTGTGCTCCGACGTGGGCGGCTACACCGCCGGCGTGCTGTTCGGCAAGCACCCGATGGCGGCGGCGATCAGCCCGAAGAAGTCCTGGGAGGGGTTCGCCGGGTCGCTGTTGTTCGGGCTGACCGGGGCGGTGCTGGCGGTGACGTTCCTGCTCCCCGACAAACCGTGGTGGGTGGGCCTGCCGCTGGGGTTGTTGCTGGTCACCGTCGGCACGCTGGGCGACCTGGTGGAGTCCCAGGTCAAACGCGACCTAGGGATCAAGGACATGGGCACCATGCTGCCCGGCCACGGCGGCCTGATGGACCGGCTCGACGGTCTGCTGCCCGCGGCGGCGACGACGTGGATTGTGCTGACCGTGCTGAGCTGAGCCGCCCGGTGCCCAGCGGCGCCGCAGATTGCCGACCAACACGCGGGCCAGCAGCGACGGGTCCTGTAGCCGGGTGGGCGGGTCCACCAGGCTGGTCACCCGAAACAGCCGTTCGGTGAGCACGATGTCATGCTCGGCGGCCCGCAACGCCTGGTTGGTGGTCCAACTCCGCAGCCGGGTGGGCAGCGAGCGTCGTCCCTGGTTCGGGGCCTGCGCCCGGTCGGTGGCCTGATTCATCGCCCACACCGGGCCGATGAGGTCGGCGGCGGCGCGGAAAAATCGTTGGGGCAGGTGGCGGTCGCCGCCGTGCAACTGGTCGCGCAGCGCGACGGCTTGCAGCGCCGCCATTGCCATGCCCTGCCCGTGGATCGGGTTGAGGCTGCACAGCGCATCGCCGATGACCACCAGCCCCGCCGGGAATCGAGGCATCCGGTCGTAGCGGCGCCAGGCCCCGGCCGGGAGCCGGGAGACGGCCACCGCGCCGAGCGGTTCGGCGGCGTGCAGGCCCGCCAGAATCGGCGGCGGCGCGAAGTGCTCGGCCAGCGCGAGCATGCCGGCCAGGTCGGCCGGGGGCTCGGGGTCGATGCCCAGCTGGCCGACGGTCAGCATCCAGGAGCCGTGCTCATAGGCCAGCAGGCCACCGATCGGCAAGCCTCGCCCGGGGCGGACCAGCACCATCTTCTCGTCGATCATGCCGTCCGGGATACGCAGCAGCTGGGAGAAATACGTGCCCGGGGCCGCGGTGCGCTGTTCGGCGGGACGGCCATAGCCCAGGTCGTCGAGGAAGGCCGGGGTGCGCGCGGCGCGCCCCATCGCATCGACCACCAGGTCGGCGTGCAGCGCGGATTCTGCACCGGTGGCGCGGTTGACCACCCGCACCCCGGTCAGCCGGTCGGCGGTCGCGGCGATCGGCGCGACCACGTCGTGGCAGTCGAGGAACCGGATCCCGCCTAGGGCGGCGACCCGGCGTCGCAGGTGGAACTCCAAAAACGGCCGGCTCGCCAGGTGGACGACCAGGGCCGCCGGGTCGGCGACCCGCTGGGTGCGGTTCAGCCCGTACCGGCCCAGGCGCACGTAGATGCGCGACAGGTCGCCATCGTCGATGACCTGGGCGCCGTCGGCGACCAGCTCATCGAGAAACCCCGGAAACAGCTCCTCGAGGACCTGCCAGCCGCGACTCAGCATGCTGTGCAGGTGGCGGCCCTGCGGGATCCCGCGCCGGTGCATCGGACCGGTGGGCAACGTGTCCCGCTCGACCAGGGTGACCCGCGGGTAGGACTCCGACAGCGCACGGGCGGCCAGCAGCCCGGCCATGCCCGCGCCGAGGACGACAGCGTGTTGGTGTGACTCGGTCATCGTGCCGACCCTACCCCAAAAAATAAGAAAAATAAGGGGTTAGTAAAGAATCTTTAAGGTCGTGTCGGGCCGGCGGGTTCGGAGCGGCGGCCCCGACGGCCCATACTGGACCGGACATGAAACAGCAGCTGGTGTTTGAGGCGCCGCGGCGGGCATTGCCGCCGCGGCATTTGGCCGATCTGGACGCGACCGGTCGCGCGGCCGCGGTGTCCGAGCTGGGCTTGCCGGCGTTTCGCGCCAAGCAGCTTGCCCACCAGTACTACGGCCGGCTGATCGCCGACCCGCAGCAGATGACCGACCTGCCGGCCGCGGTGCGCGCCTCGGTCGCCGACGCGTTGTTCCCGACGCTGCTGACCGCGACCCGCGAGATCGAATGCGACGCCGGGCAGACCCGCAAGATGGTGTGGCGCGCCGTCGATGGCACCAGCTTCGAGTCGGTGGTGATGCGCTATCCGCGGCGTAACACGGTGTGCATCTCCTCGCAGGCCGGCTGCGGGATGGCCTGCCCGTTCTGTGCCACCGGGCAGGGCGGCTTGACCCGCAACCTGTCGACCGCCGAGATCGTCGAGCAGGTGCGCGCGGCGGCGGTCGAATTGCGCGACCGCGACCATGGCCGGCTGTCCAACATCGTGTTCATGGGGATGGGGGAGCCGTTAGCCAACTACAACCGGGTGCTGGCCGCGGTGCGCCGGATCACCGAACCGACCGGCTTCGGCATCTCCGCGCGGGCGGTGACGGTGTCGACGGTCGGGTTGGCCCCGGCGATCCGCAAGTTGGCCGACGAGCGTCTCGGGGTGACGTTGGCGCTGTCGCTGCACGCCCCCGACGACGAGCTGCGCGACACCTTGGTGCCGGTGAACAACCGATGGAAGATCGCCGAGGCGCTGGACGCCGCCCGCTACTACGCCGAGGCGACCGGTCGCCGGGTGTCGGTGGAATACGCGCTGATCCGCGACGTCAACGATCAGCCCTGGCGGGCCGATCTCCTGGGCAAGCGGCTGCACGGCGCGCTCGGGCCGCTGGTGCACGTCAACCTGATCCCGCTCAACCCGACACCGGGCAGCGACTGGGACGCCAGCCCCAAGCCGGTGGAGCGGGAGTTCGTGCGCCGAGTCCGCGCCCACGGGGTGTCCTGCACGGTGCGCGATACCCGCGGCCGCGAGATCGCCGCCGCCTGCGGCCAGCTGGCCGCCGAGGAAGGTTAGCGCCTGTTGCCGGCGCAGGCGGCATCGAGTCTGCGGCTACGGCGTCGAGTCTGCGGCCAGGACGGCTTTTCGCCCCGGATGTGGGCGTGTGCGCAGGCTCGATGCCGTCAACGCAGGCTCGATGCCCTCAACGCAGATTCGATGCCCTGGGCGCAGGTTCGCGCCCGAGCTAGCGGATCCAGCCGCGGCGTCGACCCCACACGTCGCGCACCACGACAAACAGGGACAACGCCGCGAACCCGATCAGGAACCAGTCCTCGATGTGGCCGACGTGGTTGCCGCGCAGCATCAGCAGCAGGAATCCGACGATGCCCAAGCCGACGAAGTGCCAGGTGCGGTGGTTGATCTTGCTCCAGCCCCAGTCCGCGGACGGTACGTCGGCCGTGTCAACCCCGGTGTGGCGCTCCACTTCGGTACTGACCACGTCTGCTCCTATTTGGCTTGCACTGGCAACGTTGCCGACATTCTGGCACACCCGTCGGCCACCACCGAGGGGCCCTCGGCCCGTTATCCCGCTAGGCCCACCGCGGATAGCACGGTGGCGGTGGTTTCCAGCAGTGCCACCGGCGTCTCCGGGAACAGCGACGGGAAGGAGTTCAGTGCCGACGCGCTGTTCTCCAGGATCTGCGCGGCGTTGAGCTTTTCGAACTGGATCTCTTGCTCGGCGACGGACTCCTCCAGTGCGGCGGTCGCCTCCGCGGTGGTCGTGTCGTTGCTGGTGTCCGGCCCCGGCGGCGGTGTCGGGTCGGCCGCCGCAGTCGGGTTTGATACCGCCATGGCCAAGAACAAACCTGCGGCCACGCTCGCGGTCAGGGTGGCGGAGTTCTTGGTCAAAGTCATTGGTTCTCCTCATCTGAGACTCATCCGGGACGATTTATTTGCATCTGCGGTGAATTGCCTGTGTCGCGGAGGTCGAGTTAAGGCCAGTTGCGACAGTGGCTCAAGCGACCGCAGTGGTGCTTGATGGAACTGATACGAGCGTGAAGCCGTTTAGTGACAGCGGGTTTGGCCGCTCGCCGTGCCGCGCTGGGATTACCGTGGACTCTGATGGCCACCGACCAGCGGATCTCGGACTTCGCCGTCGCGCCGCCGCACAGCGCGCCCGGTGTGACGTCGATGGTGGGTTACCGCGCCCTTGAGGTGCCCGAGCCCGCTGTGCATCGGGGCATGCCGTCGTCGACGTTGACGTTCATCGTCAGCCTCGACGACGGGGTGGAGGCCGCGGACACCGCCGACGCCCTGCCGGCCGCCCGGCCGCATCCGATCATCCTGGGTGGGCTGCACGTGCAGGCCAGCCATGTGCGGCAGCGTCGCGGCCAAGCCGGCGTGCAGGTGGCGGTGCATCCGTTGGCGTCGCGCGCGCTGTTCGGGGTGCCCGCCGCCGAACTCAGCGTGACCGACTTCGACGCGGGCCCGGTGCTGGGCCGCGCGGCGGCCGAACTCCACGAACGGAGCACCGAAGCACGCCGGTGGCCGGAGGCCTTCGCGTTGGTGACGAACTACCTGGTGGCTGCCCGGCAACGGCGCGACCGGGTGACCGTGCGCCCCGAGGTGGCCTATGCCTGGCACCTGCTGGAGCGCAGCCGGGGCCGGGCGCCGGTGGGCGCGCTCGCCGAACGGGTCGGGGTGAGCACCCGGCACCTGAGCACATTGTTTCGCCGCGAAGTGGGTCGCACGCCCAAGACGGTCGCGATGCTGATGCGGTTCGAGTACGCGGCCGCCCGGATCGCCGACGCGGCGCGCCGGCGCCAGCGGGTTGACCTGGCCGGGATCGCCGCGGACGCCGGGTACTGCGACCAGGCCCACCTGACCCGTGAGTTCGTGCGGTTCACCGGCGTGTCGCCGCGGGTCTGGCTGGCCGACGAGTTCCAAAACATCCAAGACGGCGGCCACCACGTCCGATCAGAGTGGTGCCATGACCAATTCGAATCCGACCGTCTGGTTGACCCTGCAGGCGCATAACGCGCCGAAACTCATCGACTACTACGTCGACACCTTCGGTTTCGTCGTCACCGCCCGCTGCGGCGACGGCGACACCGTCGACCACGCCGAGCTGAGCTGGCCCGACGGCGCCGGCGGCGTCATGCTCGGCAGCTACAAACCCGGCACCGAGTGGTGCCGCGAACCGGGCACCGCGGGCGGCTACGTCGTCACTACCGACCCCGCCGCGCTCTACGAACGCGTGCTGCAGCACAAAGCCGACATCGTCCGGCCGCTGGCCGACACCGACTACGGCGCCCGCGAGTTCGCGGTGCGTGATCCGGAGGGCAACCTGTGGTCGTTCGGCGACTATGCCGGAGCGCCGCAGCAGGCCTGAGCGGGGCACAATGGGCAGGTGACGAACCGCCGCCGCCGCGTGCTGATCCTGGGTTCCACCGGCTCGATCGGCACCCAGGCGCTGCAGGTCATCGCCGCCAACCCGGACCGCTTCGAGGTGGTCGGGCTGGCCGCCGGTGGCGGGCGCCCCGACCTGATCGCGCGTCAGCGCGCCGAGACCGGGGTGACCAACATCGCCGTCACCGACGAGCGCGCCGCCGACACCCTCGACGTCCCCTACCGCGGCCCCGACGCGGTCACCCGGCTGGTGCACGACACCGGGGCCGATGTGGTGCTCAACGCGCTGGTGGGGGCGCTGGGGCTGCGGCCCACCCTGGCCGCGCTGGAGACGGGTGCGACGCTGGCGCTGGCCAACAAGGAGTCGCTGGTGGCCGGGGGCCCGCTGGTGTTGGGCGCCGCGGCGCCCGGCCAGATCGTGCCGGTGGACTCCGAGCATTCGGCGATGGCGCAGTGCCTGCGCGGCGGCACCGCCGACGAGGTCGCCAAGATCGTGCTCACCGCCTCCGGCGGCCCGTTCCGCGGCTGGACCGCCGCCGATCTGGAGCACGTCACCCCCGAGCAAGCCGGCGCGCATCCGACCTGGTCGATGGGCCCGATGAACACCCTGAACTCGGCGTCGCTGGTCAACAAGGGCCTTGAGCTCATCGAAACCCACCTGCTGTTTTCGGTGCCCTACGACCGCATCGAGGTCGTTGTGCACCCGCAGTCCATCGTGCATTCGATGGTCACCTTCACCGACGGTTCGACGATCGCCCAAGCCAGCCCCCCGGATATGCGGCTGCCGATCGCGTTGGCGCTGGGCTGGCCGGAGCGGGTGCCCCTCGCGGCCCCGGCCTGCGACTTCACCACCGCCTCCACCTGGGAGTTTGAGCCGCTAGACGCCGAGGTGTTTCCGGCCGTGGAGTTGGCTCGACACGCCGGGCGGGCCGGTGGCTGCCTGACCGCGGTGTACAACGCGGCCAACGAAGAGGCGGCCGAGGCGTTTCTGGCCGGCCGGATCGGCTTCCCCACGATCGTGCGCACCATCGCCGATGTGCTGCACGCCGCAGACCAGTGGGCCGCACAACCCGCTACCGTGGATGACGTACTTGACGCGCAGCGCTGGGCCCGGGAGCGGGCCAGGTGCGCCGTCGCACAGGAGGGCGTACACACCTGATGATGTTTGGTATCGGCATCGCGCTGTTTGCGCTGGCCATCCTGGTGTCGGTGGCGCTGCACGAGTGCGGCCACATGTGGGTGGCCCGCGCGACCGGGATGAAGGTGCGCCGCTACTTCGTTGGCTTCGGCCCGACCCTGTGGTCGACCCGGCGCGGCGACACCGAGTACGGACTCAAGGCCGCCCCGCTGGGCGGCTTCTGCGACATCGCCGGGATGACCGCGATCGAGGAGCTGGCGCCCGACGAGGTTGACCGCGCCATGTACAAGCAGAAAACCTGGAAACGGGTCGCGGTGCTGGCCGCCGGGCCGGGGATGAACTTCGTCATCGGGCTGGTGTTGATCTACGTGATCGCGGTGATCTGGGGTCTGCCCAACCTGCATCCGCCCACCTCCGCCGTCATCGGTGAAACCGCGTGTGTCGCACCCGAAGTCGCCAAAGGCGAGGTGGGGAAGTGCACCGGTCCCGGCCCGGCGGCCAGCGCCGGGATCCGTCCCGGCGACGTGGTGGTCAAGGTCGGCGACACCGAGGTGTCCAGCTTCGAGGAGATGGCCACCGCGGTGCGCAAACAGCACGGCGTGGTGCCGATCGTCGTCGAGCGGGACGGCGCCACGATGACCAAGTACGTCGCGGTCACCCCCACCCAGCGCTGGATCCCCACCAAGGACGGTGCGGCCACCGGGCCGTCGACCGTCGGCGCGATCGGGGTGGGCGCCGCCCAGTTCGGCCCCACCCACTACAACGTGTTCACCGCGGTGCCGGCCACGTTCAGTTTCACCGGCGACCTGTCGGTGCTGCTGGGCAAGTCGCTGGCCGCCATCCCGACCAAGGTCGGTGCCCTGGTGCACTCGATCAGCTCGCCGAACCAACCGCGCGACCCCGAAACACCGATCAGCGTGGTCGGCGCCTCCATCATCGGCGGGGACACCGTCGAGGCCGGGGTGTGGGTGGCGTTCTGGTTCTTTTTGGCGCAGCTGAACTTCATCCTGGGGGCGCTGAACCTAGTGCCGTTGCTGCCGTTCGACGGTGGGCACATCGCGATCGCGGTATTCGAAAAGATCCGCAACATGATCCGGTCGGCGCGCGGGCTGGTGGCCGCGGCGCCGGTGAACTATCTCAAGCTGATGCCGGCAACCTACGTAATCTTGATCGTGGTGGTCGGCTACATGCTGCTGACCGTCACCGCCGACGTGGTCAACCCGATCAGGCTGTTCCAATAGGAGACCAAATGACAACCGGCCTGGGTATGCCGACAGCCCCGGCGCCCACGCTGTCGCCGCGACGCAAAACCCGCCAGCTGATGGTCCGCGACGTCGGGGTGGGCAGCGACTACCCGATTTCGGTGCAGTCGATGTGCACCACCAAAACCCACGACATCAACTCGACGCTGCAGCAGATCGCCGAGCTGACCGCCGCCGGATGCGACATCGTGCGGGTGGCGTGCCCGCGGCAGGAGGACGCCGACGCGCTGCCGGCGATCGCCAAGAAAAGTCAGATCCCGGTGATCGCCGACATCCACTTCCAGCCCAAGTACATCTTCGCCGCCATCGACGCCGGCTGCGCCGCGGTGCGGGTCAACCCCGGCAACATCAAGGAGTTCGACGGCCGGGTCGCCGAGGTGGCCAAGGCCGCCGGGGACGCCGGCATCCCGATCCGCATCGGCGTCAACGCGGGGTCGCTGGACAAGCGGTTTTTGGAGAAGTACGGCAAGGCCACCCCGGAGGCGCTGGTGGAATCGGCGCTGTGGGAGGCGTCGCTGTTCGAGGAACACGGCTTCTCCGACATCAAGATCAGCGTCAAGCACAACGACCCGGTGGTGATGGTGGCCGCCTACGAACAGCTGGCCGCCGCCTGCGACTACCCGCTGCACCTGGGGGTCACCGAGGCCGGTCCGGCGTTTCAGGGCACCATCAAATCCGCGGTGGCGTTCGGGGCGCTGCTGTCGAAAGGCATCGGGGACACCATCCGGGTGTCCTTGTCGGCTCCGCCGGTCGAGGAAGTCAAGGTCGGCACCCAGATCCTGGAATCGCTGAACCTGCGGCCGCGTGGGCTGGAGATCGTGTCCTGCCCGTCGTGCGGACGCGCCCAGGTCGACGTCTACACGCTGGCCAACGAGGTCACCGCCGGTCTGGAGGGACTCGACGTGCCGCTGCGGGTGGCGGTGATGGGCTGCGTCGTCAACGGCCCGGGGGAGGCCCGCGAAGCCGACCTGGGCGTGGCGTCGGGCAACGGCAAGGGCCAGATCTTCGTGCGCGGCGAGGTGATCAAGACGGTGCCGGAGGCGCAGATCGTCGAGACGCTGATCGAGGAGGCCCTGCGGCTGGCCGGTGAAATGGGCTCCGACGGCGCCGTAGAACACGGTCCGGATACAACTACGAGCGGTTCGCCCATTGTGACCGTAAGCTGAGCACAGCCGTGTGCGGCCGCCCGGCCGTCGGTTCGTAGTCCGCAGAAGGTCTGAAGTATGTCGGCTCCGCCCATCTTTCGTCTGGTCGATGAGCGACGGGTGTCGGTGGTGCGCGACCCCGCCGCGGCGTGGCGGGTCTTCGACGCCGACCCGGTGGGGTCGTGCATGGTGGCCGCCCGCGTTGCCGACCACGGCGGAGTCGAGCCCAGCGCCATCGGCGGCGAACTGTGGACCCGCCGCGGTGCCGACGAGTCGTTGTGCTACGCCGGGGGCAATCTGATTCCACTGCGCGGGGCCGCCGCCGACCTCAACGCGTTCGCCGACAAGGCGATGAGTATGTCGCGGCGCTGCTCGTCGCTGGTGGGGCGGGCCGAACTGGTGCTGCCGATGTGGCAGCGGCTGGAGTCGGGCTGGGGACCAGCGCGCGACGTGCGCGACCGCCAACCGCTGATGGCGTTACGGTCGATGCCGACGTGTCCGATGGATTCCGCGGTGCGTCAGGTGCAGCCCGACGAACTGGACGCCTACCTGGTGGCCGCGGTGGATATGTTCATCGGCGAGGTCGGTGTCGACCCACGACTGGGCGACGGCGGCCGCGGTTATCGCCGCCGGGTGTCCAACCTGATCGCCGCGGGTCGGGCCTGGGCCCGGTTTGAGCACGGCGAGGTGGTCTTCAAGGCCGAGGTGGGGGCGCAATCGCCGGCGGTCAGCCAGATCCAGGGAGTCTGGGTGCATCCGGAGCGACGCGGGCAGGGCCTGGGCAGCGCCGGCACCGCCATGCTGGCCGCGGTGATCGTGGGCACCGGCCGCATCGCCAGCCTGTACGTCAACGACTTCAACACCGTCGCCCGCGCCACCTACCAGCGGATCGGGTTCACCGAAGTGGGTACCTTCGCGACCGTGCTGCTGGACTAGGGCCGCCGGGTCGTCTGGCGTTGAGATTGCACTGAGGGCTGTGGATTTCGCGTCCACCCGCGACCCTGGACGCAATCTCAAACTCGCCGGGCCACAGCTCCAGTCGACCGCCGCGCCTACTGGATCTTGGCCGCGATCTTGTTGGCGATGTCGACGTTCTGGGTGGTCAGACCCGGCGCGCAGGCCATGACGTCGATGATGACGTTGGCGCGCAGCATCAGGGCGCGCCCGCACACGTTGCTACCGCCTTGTTTGGTGACGGTGATGGTGTATAGGCCCGGGGCGGGCATGCCTTCTTGGCCGAAGGTCCACGGCTGTGCCCCGTTGGGGTTACTGACAGTGAAAGTGCGCCCTGCGCACGCCTTCCACTGATCGGGCAGGCTCAACACGGTGGGCCGGGCGGCGTCTTGACTGGGGTAGGCGATGAGGCCTTGGGCCACCGACACCGCGTCATGGGTGGCGCCGACTTGCTTGACGACCTGTGACCGCGTATCGGACCAGCCGCTGCCGTCGTAGGTGGCGGCCTGGACCGGCATCCATGCACTCAGACAGCCCTTGTCGGAGACCGAACTCTGGTCGTCCCACAGGGCGTTGCGAACCGGGTCCGCCTGCAGCGGTGTGCCCATGATGCTGCTGACTTCGTCCGCGCTGAGCAACAGTCCGGCCAGTTCCGCGGCCGCCACCGCGGTCGGCGGCGGCGCGGCGGCGGTGGTAGTGGGGGCGGTGGTGGTCGATTCCGCCGCGGGGGTTGTGGTGGGTGCGGCGACGGTGGACGTGGGCGTTTCCGCCGGCCCGGATTTGCCC
>NZ_MLQM01000101.1:0-19026 GCF_001854525.1 Mycobacterium talmoniae | reverse complement strand
CCGGCTCGTTCGTGTCGGCGGCCCGCGGCGGGGTGGCCACCAATTGGGCCATCGCCCGCCCGCCGGGCCAGACCGCCGCGCTGCGGCCGCTGATCGCCTTGCACGGCAAGGGCAGTGACGCCTCGACGGTGATGGCCGGCGGGGTCGAGCAGGGCCTGGCCCAGGCGGTGAACGCCGGTCTGCCGCCGTTCGCGGTGGTCGCCGTCGACGGCGGCGGCAGCTACTGGCACAAGCGGGCCTCCGGGGAGGATTCCGGGGCGATGGTGCTGGGCGAACTGATCCCGATGCTGGCCGATCAGGGGCTGGACACCTCGCGGGTGGGGTTTTTGGGCTGGTCGATGGGCGGCTACGGCGCGCTGCTGCTCGGCGGTCGGCTCGGGCCGGCCCGCACCGCGGCGATCTGCGCGGTCAGCCCGGCGCTGTGGCTGTCGCCGGGCGCGACCGCGCCCGGCGCCTTCGACGGCGCCGACGACTGGTCGGCAAACTCGGTGGTCGGGATGCCGGCGCTGGCGTCGATCCCGATCCGGGTGGACTGCGGGGACAGCGACCCGTTCTACGGCGCGACCAAACAGTTCATCGCGCAGCTGCCCACCCCGCCGGCCGGCGGCTTCTCCCCCGGCGGGCACGACGCCTCGTTCTGGAGCTCGCAGCTGCCCGCCGAGCTGACCTGGGTGGCCCCGCTGCTCACCGCGTAGCGTTGAACCGCCACGGCGCAGCGTGCAACGATCCGAGGGTGACCGTGCCGTTCGGTTGGAAACTGCCTTACGCGTGGCCGCGAAAGCCCGTTCTAGCGGGCAATGTTGTGTGCACATCGCAACCCCTGGCCGCCCAGGCGGGCCTTCGCATGCTGGCCGACGGCGGCAACGCGGTCGACGCGGCGGTGGCCACCGCCATCGCCTGCACCGTGGTCGAACCGGTGTCCAACGGCATCGGCTCCGACGCGTTCGCCATCGTCTGGGATGGTCGACGACTGCACGGGTTGAATGCGTCGGGCCGCTCCCCCGCCGCGTGGACACCGGAGTACTTCGGCGGCCGCGGTGTTCCGGCGCTCGGGTGGAATTCGGTCACCGTGCCGGGTGCGGTCTCGGCCTGGGTCGGCCTGCACACCAGGTTCGGAAAGCTCCCATTCGCCCGGCTCGTCGAGCCGGCGATCGCCTACGCGCGCGACGGCTTTTTGGTCTCACCGACGGTTGCCGAGCAGTGGGCGGCGCAGGTACCGCTGTTCCAAGCCCAACCCGGCTTCGCGCAGACGTTTATGCCCGGCGGCCGCGCACCGAAACCCGGTGAGCTCGCCGTCCTTCCCGACCATGCCGCCACGCTGGAAAAGATCGCCGAAACCAACGGCGAGGCGTTCTACCGCGGAGAACTGGCGGCCGCGCTCGAGGCGCATGCGACGGCCCACGGCGGTGCCATGCGGGCCAGCGACCTCGCCGCTCATCGGGCGGACTGGGTCGACACGATCAGCGGCGACTACCGCGGCTACACCATTCACGAGATCCCGCCCAACGGTCAGGGCATCGTCGCCTTGATCGCCCTGGGCATCCTCAAGCAGTTCGACATGTCCGCGTTCCCAGCCGATTCCGCCGAGAGTGTGCATCTGCAGATCGAGGCGCTCAAGCTCGCGTTCGCCGACGCCCAGGCCTATGTCGCCGATGTCGACCACATGTCGCTGCGGCCACCGGAGCGTCTGCTCGACCCCGAGTACCTGCGGCAGCGGGCGCAGCTGATCGATCGGACCCGGGCCAAACCGGCGTCCGCCGGCACACCGAGCGCGGGCACGGTGTATCTCACCGCCGCCGACACATCCGGGGTAATGGTGTCGATGATTCAGTCGAACTACATGGGCTTCGGCTCGGGTGTGGTGGTGCCCGGAACCGGGATCGCCCTGCAAAACCGCGGCGCGAATTTTGTTGCCACGCCCGGACACCCGAACCGCGTCGGACCGAACAAGCGTCCGTATCACACCATCATCCCGGGATTCGTGACCCGAGGCGGTGCACCGGTGATGAGCTTCGGGGTGATGGGCGGCACGATGCAGCCGCAGGGCCACGTGCAGGTCGTGGTGCGCATCGTCGACCACGGCCAGAATCCGCAGGCGGCCTGCGACGGCCCCCGGTTCCGGTGGGTGCACGGCAACCAGGTCGCCTGCGAGGACGGCTTCCCGCGGTCAACGCTCGACGAGCTCCGCCGGCGCGGCCATGAGCTGGTCGTCGTCGAGGACTACAACCAGTTCGGCAGCTGCCAAGCGATCTGGCGGCTCGACGACGGGTATCTCGCGGTCAGCGATCCGCGCCGAGACGGCCAAGCCGCGGGCCTCTAGACCCGGATCTTGCCCTCGGCGGCCGCCAACCCGATGTCGTTGCGGAAGTGTCCGCCCGGCAACCGGATCGATCCCAGACGGTCATAGGCGTCGGCGCGGGCCGCGGTCAGGTCCGCACCGGTGCCCACCACCGACAGCACCCGACCGCCCGAGGACACGATGGCCCCGTCGTCGCGGCGGGCCGTCCCGGCGTGCAGCACCCCGTCGAGGTCGGCGCCGGCGATCACGTCGCCGAGCCGCGGACGCCCCGGATAGTTTTCGGCGGCCAGCACCACGGTCACCGCGGCGCCGTCGCGCCAGCGCAGCGCGGGAAACCCGGCCAGCTCGCCGGTGGCGGCGGCGTGCAGCAGCTGGCCCAGCGGAGAGTCCAGCAACGCCAGCACCGACTGGGTTTCGGGGTCACCGAAGCGGCAGTTGAACTCGACCACCGCCGGCCCGGTCGAGGTGATCGCCAGCCCGGCGTACAGCAGCCCGGTAAACGGGCTGCCGCGCCGAACCAGTTCGGCGGCAACCGGTTCGACGACCTCGGCGACGATGCGGGCGGCCAGCTCGTCGGGCAGCCAGGGCAGCGGCGCGTAGGCGCCCATGCCGCCGGTGTTGGGGCCCACATCCCCGTCGCCGACCCGTTTGAAGTCCTGCGCCGCCAGCAGCGGCACCACGGTGCGGCCGTCGACGACGCTGAACAGCGACAGCTCCGGCCCGTCCAGGAAGGACTCCAGCAGCACCGGGTGCCCGTCGTCGAGCAGCCCGGCGGCGTGGGCGCGGGCCGCGGTGCGGTCGGCGGTCACCACCACGCCCTTGCCGGCCGCGAGGCCGTCGTCCTTGACCACCCAGGCCGTTTCGCCGGCCCCCGGACCGAACCGGTCCAGCGCGGCGTCCAGATGCGCGGGGTTGTCGACGATCTCGCTGCGGGCGGTGCGCACCCCGGCGGCGGCCATCACGTCCTTGGCGAACGCCTTGGAGCCCTCGATGCGGGCCGCGTCCTTGCTGGGGCCAAAGCAGGCGATCCCGGCCGCGCGCACCGCGTCGCCGACGCCGAGCACCAGCGGCACCTCGGGCCCGATCACCACCAGGTCGGCGCCGAACTCGCGGGCGAGGCCGACGACGGCGTCCCCGGAGCTGATGTCGACGTCGTATTGGTCGGCGACGGCGCCGGTGCCGGCGTTGCCCGGGGCGATCGCCAGCCCCTCGACCTGCGGATCTCGGCGCAGCGCCAGCAGCAGCGCATGTTCACGGGCACCGGAACCGATCACCAGGACGCGCACAACCCGTCACCCTAGCGGGCGGCACCGGATCGCCGCCGCTCAGCCGCCCACGGACATACACTTGACAGCCCGGTGTATGGTCGTAGGCGGTTTGTGTCCCACACCACACGGAGGTGGTCGTCTTGACGTCAACGCAGGTCTGTCCGTTCGGCTCCGGCTTCGACTTCACCGACCCGGACGTCTTGCTGCGCGGCATGCCCGTCACCGAGTTCGCCGAGCTGCGCAAGACGGCGCCGGTGTGGTGGAACGAGCAGCCCGCCGGCAGCAACATCTTCGATGACGGCGGCTACTGGGTGATCAGCAAGCACCAGCACATCAAGGACATCTCCCGGGACAACGACGTGTGGTCCACCAACGCCAAGGGCGCGGTGATGCGGCTGCCCGAAGGGGTGACCGCCGAGCAGCTCGAGCTCACCAAGGCGCTGCTGATCAACCACGACCCGCCGGAGCACACCCGGCTGCGCAAGCTGGTGTCCCGGCTGTTCACCCCGCGCTCGGTCGCGGTGCTGGAGGAAAAGCTGGCGTTGGCCGCCCACGACATCGTCGCGGCCGCCGCCGCCAAGGACAGCGGCAACTTCGTCGACGACGTCGCGATGGAGCTGCCGCTGCTGGCCATCGCCGATTTGATCGGGGTGCCCGAGGCCGACCGGGAAAAGCTGTTCCACTGGAGCAACTCGATCATGAACACCGACGACCCGGACTTCGACAGCGATCCGACGGTGGCCAACGCCGAGCTGATGGGCTACGCCTACACGATGGCCGAACAGCGGCGCCGCTGCCCGGCCGACGACATCGTCACCCGACTGGTGCAGGCCGACGTCGACGGCGAGTCGCTGGGCGAAACCGAGTTCGCGTTCTTCGTCATCCTGCTGGCGGTGGCCGGCAACGAGACCACCCGCAACGCGATCACGCACGGCATCAACGCGTTCGCCGAGAACCCCGAGCAGTGGGAGCTGTTCAAGCGGGACCGCCCCGAGACCGCCGTCGACGAGATCGTCCGCTGGGCGACCCCGGTGCACTGCTTCCAGCGCACCGCCAAGGTGGACACCGAGGTCGGCGGGGTGGCGATCAAAAAGGATCAGCGGGTCGGCCTGTTCTACAGCTCGGCCAACTTCGACGAGGACGTCTTCGACAAGCCGTTCGAGTTCGACATCCTGCGCAACCCCAACCCGCATCTGGCGTTCGGCGGGCAGGGCACCCACTACTGCATCGGCGCCAACCTGGCCCGGATGGAGATCCGGCTGATGTTCAACGAGATCGCCGACCAGATCCCCGACATCACCAAACTGGCGGAGCCGCAACGGCTGCGGTCCGGCTGGATCAACGGGATCAAGGATCTGCACGTCTCCTACCATTAGCCGATGCGCACCCACGGGTGGGGCGGTGCGGCCCCGGCCACCGACGACGAGGCGGTGGCGCGCATCCTGGCGGCGGCCAGCCAGCTGATCGACGCGCGGGGCGCCGAGCTGTCCATTGCCGATGTGGCCCGCACGCTGGGGGTGACCCGCCAGACCGTGTACCGCTACTTCCCCAGCACCGACGCGTTGCTGGTGGCGGCGGCCACGGCCGCGGCGGACGGGTTCTTGGAGCGGCTGGCCGCGCACCTGGCGGGCATCACCGATCCGGCCGACGCCGCGACCGAGGCGATCGCCACCGCGCTGGAATGGTTGCCGCACGACAAACACATCGGTCTGCTGCTGGCCCGCGACCGCGCCAATGCCTTCACCGCCGACGTCACCTCCGATGTGGCCCTGCAATTCGCCAACTCGATGCTGCGCCGCTTTGACGTCGATTGGGCGGCAGCCGGTTTCAGTGACGACGAGGTGGCCGAACTCGCCGAGCACCTGCTGCGGATCATCCAGTCGTTCGTCATCGACCCGGGCCGGCCGCCGCGCCACGGCACCGAGCTGCGGCGATACCTGCGCCGCTGGGTGGGCGCCGCGCTGGTCGGGGCGCCGGTCACCCGATAGCGCGAGCAGACGCAAAAGCCCCCCAAAACCGCTGTTTGAGGGGGCTTTTGTGTCTGCTCGTGGGGAGGAAGTTACTCCAACCCCTCGCCGGAGTGCATGCGGACCGCGGCGTCGACGTTGGCCTTCTTGTCCTCACCGGCGCCCTTGGCCGCCGCCTTCTTACGCTTGGCCACGACGGCGTCGACCGCACCGTTGAGCGTCGACCCCAGCGGGAACCCGAGATAGTGGGTCACGAAGACCGCCATCTCCTTGAGTTCGGCCTCGGTGAGCTCCCCGTTGAGCAGGGCGGCGTTGATCTGGATCTCGGCCAGGTCGCGGTTTCCGATCGCGGTCACCGCCGTCAGCGTCATGATGCGCTTGTCGCGCATCGACAATCCCGGGCGGGTCCAGATGCTGCCGAACAGGTGATCCACGGTCAGGTCGAAATAGGGGTCGCCCTCGATGTTGGGCATCTCCCAGCCGTACACCTCGTTCATCTTCTCGAGGCCGGTGCGGCGCAACTCGTCCATGCTGGTCTCCAATCAGTCGTGCGGGACGCCGAGCCCGTCGGCCAGCCGGTCCAGCGCCACCCGCGCCAGCGGCAGGTCCACACCGGTGGCCTCCCCCAACGCCAACGCCAGGCTCAGGTCCTTCTCCCCCAACCCGCGGGTGTGGGTGAACGCGTCGTAGAGCCAGTGGTCCGGCTGCAGTGTCGCCATGTCGTCGCGGACCATGATCGCGCCCGGTCCGCCGGTGAGCGCATCGGTGTGGCGCACCACCCGGCCCAGCGCCTGCAGATCCAGGCCGGCCGCCGCGGCCAGCTTCATCGCCTCGCACGCCGCGGCGTAGGAGGTGAAGGTCAACATGTTGCGGGCCAGCTTCATTCGGGTGCCCGCACCCGGCGTCCCGGCGTGGATCACCATCGACGCCCAGCACTTGAACGCCGGCTTGATGCGCTGGTAGATCTCCCGGTCGGCGCCCACCATGGTCGCCAGCTCACCCTTCTCGGCGGCCCCGCCACCGCCGCTGACCGGGGCGTCGACGATGTGGATGCCTTGCGGCTTGCACTCGTTGGCCAGTTCGACGGCGGTGGTGTCGCTGATCGTGGAATGGATCGCGATGACGGTGTCCGGCTTGGCCACCGCGGCGAGCTGGCCGACCACGTCGCGCACCTGGGCGTCGTCGAGGACGGTCACGCTGATGAGGTCGGCGGCGGCCACCTCGGCGACGCTGCCGGCCGCGGTGGCGCCGGCGTCGGTCAGCGGGGTCATCGCCTCGGCCCGCACGTCGAACACCATGACCCCGCCCGGCCAGTCGACCAGCCGCTTGGCCATCGGCGCACCCATATTGCCCAGCCCGATGTAGCCGAGCCTCAGCTGCTCAGGAGACGTCATGACCGGATGATCTGTCCGCCGTCGACGTTGAAGATCTGCCCGGTGATCCACTTGGCCTGATCCGACAGCAAGAACAGGCACATGCCGACCAGGTCGTCGGGGGTGCCCATCCGGGACAGCGGGATGCCCTTGACGATGTCGGCGACCATCTCCTGCGGCGTGGTGGACCGGTTGGCCTCGGTGTCGATCGGCCCCGGCGCGATCGCGTTGATGCGGATGTTCATTCCGCCCAACTCGCGGGACAGCTGCTGGGTCAGCCCGTTGACCCCGACCTTGGCCAGGCCGTAGAAGTTGGCGTACATCCAGGCCGCGGTGGAGGATTGGTTGACGATCGCGCCGCCGCCGCGCTTGGCCATCTTCTTGTACACCGCGCGGGTGCACACCAGCGCGCCGTCCAGGTTCACGCTCATGAACTTCTTGTAGTACTCCCAGTCCACGGTGAGCAGCAGGTCGAGCTTCATCCCGCCGAAGATCGCGGCGTTGTTGACCAGGTAGTCGATGCCGTCGAACTCCGCCAGCGTCCGGTCGGCCATCGCCTTGGCCGAGTCGGGATCCGACACGTCGACGGGCACCGCCAGCGCGGTGCCGCCGTCGGCGACGATCTGTTTGGCCACCCCCTCGGCGGCCTCGGCGTTGATGTCGGCCACCACCACCGCCGCGCCCTCCCGCGCCAGCGCCTCGGCGTAGGCCTGCCCGATGCCGCCACCGGATCCGGTGACGATGGCCACCTTGTTGTCGAACTGCCCCATGTCTCATTCCTCTCTGCCGAGTGTGGGCTTAATCCCCGCCGCGCGCCGTACCGCGTGTCCTAACTCCACACTCGGCGCCTAGATAGCTTCAGCGATGACCTTGGTCTCCAGATACTCTTCGAAGCCCGCGACGCCCATCTCCCGGCCGTTGCCGGACTGCTTGTAGCCGCCGAACGGGGCGTCCGCGGAGTACCAGACACCGCCGTTGACGTTGACGGTGCCGACCCGCAGCCGGGCCGCCACCGCGGCCGCGCGGGCCGGGTCGGCGCCAAACACGGTGCCCGACAGGCCATACGGCGAGTCGTTGGCGATGCGCACCGCGTCGTCGTCGCCGTCGTGGGCGATGACGGTGAGCACCGGGCCGAAGATCTCCTCCCGGGCCACCCGGGCGTCGTTGCCCAGCCCGGCGATCACGGTGGGCTCGATGAAGAAGCCGGTGTCGCGGTCGGCGGGCCGGCCGCCGCCGCAGGCGAACGTACCGCCCTCGCGCACCGCGAGATCCAGGTAGCTTTGCACCCGGTCGCGTTGCCGCGCCGAGATCAGCGGCCCGCACACGGTGCCGGGGTCGGTGGGGTCGCCGGGCTTGATCGAGCCCATGGTGGCCGCCGCCGCGGCGACCGCCTCGTCGTAGCGGGCGCGGGGCACCACCAGCCGGGTGGTCACCGCGCAGCCCTGCCCGGCGTGCATGCAGGCGGTGAACGCCGACATCGAGGCCGCCCCGGCCAGGTCGGCGTCGTCGAGCACCACGAACGCCGACTTGCCGCCCAGCTCCAAAAACACCCGCTTGATGGTGCCGGCGGCGTCGATGCTGACGCTGCGGCCGGTGGCCGTCGACCCGGTGAACGAAATCATGTCCACCCGAGGGTCTTTGGCCAGCAGCGCACCGACGCTGTGGTCGTCGGAGGTGACCACGTTGACCACCCCGGGCGGGATGTCGGTGTGTTCGGCGATGAGTTGACCGACCGCGGCCGCACACCACGGCGTGTCGGGCGCCGGCTTGAGCACGACGGTGTTGCCGGCGGCCAGTGCCGGCCCCAGCTTGGCCAGGTTGATCTGGTGCGGGAAGTTCCACGGCGTGATGGCGCCGACGACGCCGACGGCCTCCCGCGCGATGGTGCGCCGGGTGGCGATGCCCATCGGGGACGCCTCCCCCAAATCCTGGTTCCACGGGTAGGACTCGGCGGTGTCGGCGGCGAACCCGAGGTCGTCGATGGGCCCCTCGAGCTGCGCGCTGGCGGTGAGCATGCGGGGCGCGCCGACCTCGGCGATGGTCAATTCCCGCAGTTCTTCGACGTGTTCGCGCAACACGTCGCGCAGCTGCCGCACACAGCGCACCCGCAGCCCGGTGTTGCGCGACCAGTCGGTGTCGTCGAAGGCGCGCCGCGCCGCCTCGATCGCCCGGTCCATGTCGGCGGCGTCGGCATTGGCCGCCGTCCCGAGCACCTCCTCGGTGGCCGGGTTGATCGTGCCGAAGGTGCCCGCGCTGCCGGACACCATCTTGCCGTCGATGAGCAAGTCGCTGCCGCGATCAGCCAGTAGAGCCATCTGCGCCTCACCTCGTTTTGCTGGACATGTGTCCGACGGAGTTCCGGTTCGAACCATAGCCGGATACCGCCAACGGCCGCAAGGTCCGCCGGCAACCAGCACAATCACCCAGGTCAACTGGTATGGCTACGCGACGGACTTGCCGGACCGGACCGCCATCCGATAGCGTGGACACGTGTCCAGTGATGCAGTGGCCGCGGTCACAGCCGACGCCGCGCCGCGGAACCGCCGGCAGGAAGAGACCTTCCGCAAGGTGTTGACCGCCGGGGTGGAGATGCTGCGGGAAACCTCCTACGCCGAGCTGACGGTGCGGGCGGTCGCCGCCCGCGCCAAGGTGGCGCCGGCGACGGCCTACACCTACTTCTCGTCGAAGAACCACCTGATCGCCGAGGTGTACCTGGACCTGGTGCGCCAGGTCCCCTACTTCACCGACGTCAACGACCCGATGCCGACCCGGGTCGACAAGGCGCTGCGCCATCTGGCCCTGGTGGTCGCCGACGAACCCGAGGTCGCCGCGGCCTGCACCACCGCGCTGCTGGGTGGCGGCGCCGACCCGGCGGTCCGCACGGTGCGCGACCAGATCGGCGCCGAGATCCATCGCCGGATCACCTCGGCGATGGGCCCGGACGCCGATCCGCGCACCGTGTCGGTGCTGGAGATGACGTTTTTCGGTGCACTGGTCAACGCCGGCAGCGGCGCCTTCACCTACCACCAGATCGCCGACCGATTGGCCTATGTGGTCGGCCTCATTCTGCAATCCAATGGAGAGGACGCATGACCGTAGAGACCAGCGAGGTGATCCTCGATCCCTACGATTACGACTTCCACGAGGATCCCTACCCGTACTACCGGCGGTTGCGTGACGAGGCCCCGCTGTACCGCAACGACGAGCGCAACTTCTGGGCGTTGTCCCGCCACGGTGACGTGCTGCGCGGCTTCCGCAACAGCACCGCGCTGTCCAACAAGTACGGCGTCTCGCTGGATCCGGTGTCGCGCAACGCCGAAGCGCACCGGGTGATGTCGTTTCTGGCGATGGACGACCCCGGCCACCTGCGGCTGCGCGCCCTGGTGTCCAAGGGGTTCACCCCGCGGCGCATCCGCGAACTGGAGCCGCGGGTGGTGGAGCTGACCCGCCAACACCTCGACACCGCGCTGCAAGCCGACAGTTTCGACTTCGTCGCCGAGTTCGCCGGCAAGCTGCCGATGGATGTCATCTCCGAACTGATGGGGGTGCCCGAACCCGACCGCGCCCACATCCGCGAACTGGCCGACGGCGTGATGCACCGCGAAGACGGGCTGGCCGATGTGCCGCAGTCGGCGATGCAGGCCTCCGCCGACCTGATGCTCTACTACATCGACCTGATCAAGAAGTTCAAGAAGTCCCCCGACGACAACCTGACCTCGGCGCTGCTGGAGGCCGAGATCGACGGCGACCGGCTCACCGACGAGGAGATCCTGGGCTTTTTGTTCCTGATGGTGATCGCCGGCAACGAGACCACCACCAAGCTGCTGGCCAACGCCGTCTACTGGGGTCACAAAAACCCCGACCAGCTGGCCCCGGTCTACACCGACCACTCCCGGATCCCGCTGTGGGTCGAGGAGACGTTGCGCTACGACACCTCCAGCCAGATCCTGGCCCGCACCGTGGTCGGGGATCTGGACCTGTATGACACCACCATCCCCGACGGGGATGTGCTGCTGTTGCTGCCCGGCTCGGCTAACCGCGACGACCGGGTATTCGACGACGCCGACGAGTACCGGATCGGTCGCGAGATCGGTTCCAAACTCGTCAGTTTCGGCAGCGGCGCGCACTTCTGCCTCGGCGCGCACCTGGCCCGCATGGAGGCCCGCGTCGCGCTGACCGAGCTATTCGAACGAATCCGCGGTTACCAGGTGGACGAGGCCAACGCCGTCCGCGTCCACTCCAGCAATGTCCGCGGATTCGCCTACCTACCGATCACAGTGGAGACCGTATAGATGCCCCGCTTCGAACCCCACCCGGACCGTCGACCCGCGATCGTCGCCGGCGCCTCCTCGGGTATCGGCGCCGCCACCGCGCTTGAGCTCGCCGGCCGCGGCTTCCCGGTGGCCCTGGGCGCCCGGCGCGTCGAGAAGTGCCAGGAGCTCGTCGATCAGATCCGCGGCCAGGGCGGTGAGGCGATCGCCCTGCCGCTCGACGTTACCGACACCGATTCGGTGAAAGGCTTCGTGCACCGGGCCACCGAGGAGCTCGGCGACATCGAGCTGCTGGTCGCAGGCGCCGGCGACACGTTCTTCGGTCGGCTGCACGAAATCGACACCGCCACTTTCGAATCGCAGATCCAGATCCACCTGATCGGGGCGAACCGGCTGGCCACCGCGGTGCTGCCGGGCATGGTCGAGCGGCAACGCGGCGACGTGATCTTCGTCGGGTCCGACGTCGCGCTGCGGCAGCGACCGCACATGGGCGCCTACGGCGCGGCCAAGGCCGCGCTGGTCGCCATGGTCACCAACCTGCAGATGGAGCTGGAAGGCACCGGGGTGCGGGCGTCGATCGTGCACCCCGGCCCGACGAAGACCGGCATGGGTTGGAGCCTGCCCCCCGAATCGATCGGGCCGATGCTCGAAGACTGGGCGAAGTGGGGGCAGGCGCGGCACAGCTACTTCCTGCGCGCCGCCGACCTGGCGCGCTGCATCGCGTTCGTCGCCGAAACCCCGCGCGGCGGGTTCATCACCAGCATGGAAATCCAGCCCGAGGCGCCGCTGACCGGTGCCGCCAAAGAGCGTCAGCAGCTGAAGTATCCGGAGGAGTCGTGACCAGTCAGGTGAAGGAAGTGCCGCGGGTTTCCGGCGGCGAGGACGAACACGGCCACCTGGAGGAATTCCGCACCGACCCGATCGGGCTGATGCGACGGGTGCGCACCGAATGCGGTGACGTGGGCTGGTTCCAGCTCGCCGGCAAGCATGTGATCCTGCTGTCGGGGGCCGAGGCCAACGAGTTCTTCTTCCGGTCGGCCGATGAGGATCTGGATCAGGCCGAGGCCTACCCGTTCATGACGCCGATCTTCGGCGAAGGCGTGGTGTTTGACGCCAGCCCGGAGCGGCGCAAGGAAATGCTGCACAACGCGGCGCTGCGCGGCGAGCAGATGAAGGGCCACGCCGTCACCATCGAACACGAGGTGCGGCGCATGGTCGAGAAGTGGGGCGAGACCGGGGAAATCGATCTCCTCGACTTTTTCGCCGAGCTGACCATCTACACCTCGACGGCCTGCCTGATCGGCACGAAGTTCCGCGAGGAGCTCGACTCCCGGTTCGCCGAGCTGTACCACGATCTCGAACGCGGCACCGACCCGCTGTGCTACGTGGACCCCTACCTGCCGATCGAAAGCTTCCGCCGCCGCGACGCGGCGCGAGAAGGCTTGGTGGCGTTGGTCCAAGAGATCATGAACAACCGGATCGCCAACCCGCCGGCCGACAAGAGCGACCGCGACATGCTCGACGTGCTGGTCTCGATCACCGACGAGGACGGCAACCCGCGGTTCTCGGCCAGCGAGGTCACCGGCATGTTCATCTCGATGATGTTCGCCGGGCACCACACCAGTTCGGGCACGTCGGCGTGGACGCTGATCGAACTGCTGCGCCACCCCGAGGTGTACGCCGAGGTGACCCGCGAGCTCGACGAGCTGTACGCCGACGGTCAGGAAGTCAGTTTCCATGCGTTGCGCCAGATCCCGAAGTTGGAGAACGTGCTCAAGGAAACCCTGCGGCTGCATCCGCCGCTGATCATCCTGATGCGGGTGGCCAAGGGCGAGTTCGAGGTGTGCGGGCTGCCGATCCACCAGGGCGACCTGGTGGCCGCCTCCCCGGCGATCTCCAACCGGATCGAAGAGGACTTCCCGAACCCGGACGCGTTCGACCCGGACCGCTACGAGAAGCCGCGCCAGGAAGACCTGATCAACCGGTGGACCTGGATCCCGTTCGGCGCCGGCCGGCACCGCTGTGTGGGGGCGGCGTTCGCCACCATGCAGATCAAGGCGATCTTCTCGGTGCTGTTACGCGAGTATGAGTTTGAGATGGCGCAACCGTCGGACAGCTACCGCAACGACCACTCCAAGATGGTCGTCCAGTTGGACCGGCCGGCGAAAGTCCGTTACCGCAAACGCGCATCGTAAGAGGGTGAGCTGCCATGGGCTATCGGATTGAAGCCGACCTGGACCTGTGCCAGGGTCACGCGATGTGCGAGTTGGAGGCGCCGGACTATTTCCGGGTGCCCAAACGCGGCCAGGTGGAGATCCTGGACCCCGAGCCGCCGGACGAGGCCCGGCCCGACATCGAGCGGGCCGTCGAGATGTGTCCCACCCAAGCGTTATTCATTCGAGAGGAAGACTGAGATGGCATCGTTTCCGCGGGAGCAGCTGGAGGACTGGGTGCAGCGGTGGCTGGAGGCCAACCGGGAAGCCGAACGCACCGGCGACTGGCGCCCGCTGGCCGACTTCTACACCGACGACGCCACCTACGGCTGGAACATCGGCCCCAAGGAGGACGTGATGTGCGTCGGGATCGACGAGATCCGCGACATCGCGCTGGGCCAGGAAATGGAAGGCCTGGAGGGCTGGAAGTACCCGTACCAGAAGGTGATCATCGACGACCAGCAAGGCGAGATCGTCGGCTTCTGGAAGCAGGTCGCCACCGACGCCGACGGCGGCACCCAGGAGGTGTACGGGATCGGCGGCAGCTGGTTCCGGCTGGGTGCGGACGCCAAGATCTCCTGGCAGCGCGACTTCTTCGATTTCGGGCACGTCTCGACGCTGTACCTGGACCTGATCAAGGCGGGCAAGTTGTCGCCGGGGATGCAGAAGCGCATCGAACGCGGCATGTCCGGCGAGAAGGTCCCCGGCTACTTCCCGCTCGGCAAGTCGCCGGTACCGCTTTGGTAGGTCGCGGATATGGCCGAAGTCGCCCGCAATGCCGGCGCGCGCTATAAGCTCCCGCCCAGCATCGCCACGATGCCATCCGCCGCTTGCCGGCCGGTCACCAAGCTCACCCCCGTAGCCACAGGTCAACGATGAAAGCAGGTTCACGGTGAAGACGAAGGGCGCATTGATCTGGGAGTTCAACCAGCCGTGGTCGATCGAGGAGATCGAGATCGGCGACCCGGTCAAAGATGAGGTCAAAATCCAGATGGAAGCGTCGGGGATGTGCCACTCCGATCACCACCTGGTCACCGGCGGCATCCCGATGGGCGGCTTCCCGGTGCTCGGCGGGCACGAGGGCGCCGGCATCGTCACCGAGGTCGGGCCGGGCGTAGAGGACCTCGCGGTCGGCGACCACGTGGTGTTGTCGTTCATCCCGTCCTGCGGCAAATGCCCGTCCTGTCAGGCGGGGCTGCGTAACCTGTGCGACCTGGGCGCCGGGCTGCTGCTGGGGGCCGCGGTCAGCGACGGCACCTTCCGCATCCAGGCCCGCGGCCAAAACGTGTTCCCGATGACGCTGCTGGGCACCTTCTCGCCGTACATGGTGGTGCACAAGAGCTCGGTGGTGAAGATCGACCCGTCGATCCCGTTCGAGGTGGCCTGCCTGGTGGGCTGCGGGGTGACCACCGGCTACGGGTCGGCGACCCGCACCGCCGACATCCGGCCCGGCGACGATGTCGCGGTGATCGGCATCGGTGGGGTGGGGATGGCGGCGCTGCAGGGCGCGGTCAACGCCGGCGCGCGCCGGGTGTTCGCCGTCGACCCGGTGGAGTGGAAACGCGATCAGGCGTTGAAGTTCGGCGCCACCCACGTCTACCCGGACGTCGAGGCCGCGCTGATGGGCATCGCCGAGGTCACCGCCGGCCTGATGGCCAAGAAGGTGATCGTCACCGTCGGCGAACTGCACGGCGCCGACGTGGACGCCTACGTGAACCTGACCGCCAAGGGCGGCACCTGCGTGCTGACCGCGATCGGCAGCCTGCTCGACACCCAGGTCAGCCTGAACCTGGCCATGCTGACCCTGATGCAAAAGAACCTGCAGGGCACCATCTTCGGCGGCGGCAACCCGCACTACGACATCCCGCAGCTGCTGTCGATGTACCAGGCCGGCAAACTCAACCTGGACGACATGATCACCCGCCAGTACAAGCTGGAGCAGATCAACGACGGCTACCAGGACATGCTGGACGGCAAAAACATTCGCGGCATCATCCGCTACACCGACGACGATCGCTGATTCCGATGCCGCCGAGTAGCCAGTTATGAGCCCGCTTTTCGCGAGAAACGTGCACTAAGTGGCCGCTCGGCGGAACAGTTTCACCCACCTGCTGGCGCCCGGGCGCATCGGTGCCATGACCATCCGCAACCGGCTGGTGATGTCGCCGATGGAAACGATGTACGGCACCCCCGAGGGGCTGCCGTCGCCGCGCACCCGGGACTACTTCGCCGCCCGCGCCCGCGGCGGCGTCGGCTTGATCACGGTGGGCGCCACCGGAATCGACCCGCGGCACCCGGAGACGCCGGGCGGTTTGCACCTGGGCACCGACGACGCGGTGGCCGCCCATCGGGCGTTGGTGGAGGCGGTGCACGAGCACGGGGCCAAGATTCAGCCGCAGCTCGTGCACGCCGGACCCGACGGTCTGGGCCCGGAGCTGCATCGGGTGACCTCGCTGGGTCCGTCGGTGATCCCGTCCTACCTCACCGGGCGCCCGTCGGCCGAGATCAGCAAGCCGCAGCTGCTCGAGGTGTTCGACCTGTTCAGGGCGGCGGCGCGCCGGGCCGCCGAGGCCGGCTACGACGGTCTCGAGCTGCACGCCGCGCACGGCTACATGTTCTTGGGGTCGTTCCTGGCCCCGCAGCGCAACCGCCGCACCGACGACTACCGCGGTGACTCGGTGCGCGGCCGGATCCGGGTGGTGCTGGAGGCGTTGGCCGCGATCCGCGCCGAGATCGGCGACGCGTTGCCGATCACGCTGCGCATCTCCGGCTATGAGCGGGTGGCCGGCGGCCGGCCCATCTACGAAACCGCGCAGGTGGCACCGCAACTGGTGGCCGCCGGGGTGGACGCCTTCCACGTCAGCGGCGGCGTGATCGACCGGCTGGTCACGCAGATGGTCAACGGCGCCGACGACGGTGACGCCCTCAACGTGGGGGCGGCTGCCGCGGTCAAAGAGGTGGTCGACGTGCCGGTGATCGCGGTCGGCCGCATCCACGACCCGCAGCGGGCCGAGCAGATCCTGGCCGACGGCCGCGCCGATTTCATCGCGATGGGGCGCCCGCTGCTGGCCGATCCCGAGCTGCCGGCCAAACTCGCCGCCGGGCACGCGACCCGGGTGCGCCGCTGCATCTCCTGCGAAAACTGCATCGACGCGATGGAGCAACGGTTTTCGGTGGACTGCGCGGTCAACCCGCGCACCGGTAAGGAGCGCGAGCTGGCGGTGCGGCCGGCGCGGCGCCGCCGTCGGGTCGCGGTGATCGGGGCCGGCCCGGCCGGTCTGGAAGCCGCCCGGGTGGCCGCGGCCCGCGGACACCGGGTCACCCTGTTCGAAGCGGCCGGCCAGCTCGGCGGCGCGCTGCTCTGGGCGTCGGTACTGCACCCGGAGAACCAGCCATTCCTACGGTATCTGCGGGCCGAGATCGCCCGCAGCAGCGTGAAAGTCGTGCTGAACCACACCGTGGGCGTCGACGACATCACCGAGCTAGCACCCGACGGGGTCATCGTGGCCACCGGCGGCACCGTGGTGGTGCCCGACATTCCCGGCGCCGACCTGCCGCACGTGCGGACCGGCCCCGGGTTGCGCGGGCTGTTCGCCGGGCGCCGGCAACGGCTGATCCGGCCCACGCTGCTGCGGGCGGCCAGCCGGGCCTGGCTGCCGGTGGGCGACCGGGTCGCCATCATCGGGGGTGACCTGGTGGCGTTGGAGCTCGCCGAGTTCCTGGCCCGCCGCGGGCGGCGGGTCGCGATCCTGGAAGCCGGCAAAACCCTCGCCCCGGAGATCGGCAACAAGCGCAAGACCGAACACATGGATCGGCTGGATCGGCTCGGGGTCACCGTGCATGTGCGGGCCAGCGTCGAGCAGATCACCGCCGCGGCCGTCGAATTCACCCCAGCGGGCGGGACCAGTCGGGCGCTGCCGGCCGATAGTGTGGTGGTGGCCGGCACCCTGCACGCCGACACCACCCTGTTCGACGCCGTGGCGGCGGCGCTGCCCACCGCCCAGGTGTCCGCGGCCGGGGACTGCACCGGTCTCGGGCTGATCCGCAAAGCGACCGAGGACGGCGCCCGCGCCGCCTGCGCGCTCTGAGATACCCAGGAGGAAACCCATGTCCGACGAATCACCGGCGCTGCGCGCCTCGCAGGCGTCCTGGCGCTGCGTGCAGGCCCACGACCGGGACGGCTGGTTGGCGCTGATGGCCGACGACGTCGTCATCGAAGACCCGATCGGCAAGTCGGTCACCAACCCGGACGGCACCGGGGTCCGCGGCAAGCAGGCCGTCGCCGGGTTCTACGACACCAACATCGCGGCCAACCGGCTCACCATCACCTGCGAGGAGACCTTTCCGTCCAGCTCGCCGGCCGAGATCGCGCATATCCTGGTGCTGCACAGCCGCTTTGACGGTGGCGTCACCAGCACGGTGCGCGGCGTGTTCACCTACCGGGTCAACGACGCCGGGCTGATCACCAACATGCGCGGCTACTGGAACCTCGAGGCGATGACGTTCGGCAAGGACGAGTGAGCGCGCTGCTGGCCGGCCGCGGCGCGGTGGTGGTCGGCGGGTCGCGCGGCATCGGCGCGGCGGTCGCCGAACTGCTGGCCGCCCACGGCGCCGGGGTGGTGATCAACGGCCGCGACCCGGACGCGGTCACCGCTGCCGCCCAACGCATCCCCGGCGCCGTCGCGCACCCGGGTTCCCCCGCCGAGCCGGCGGTCGCCGACGCGTTGATCGACGCGTGCACCGCCGCATTCGGCCGTGTCGACATCCTGGTGAACTGCGCGGGCACCGCCGAACCGCCCGGCTCGTCGATCCTGACCGTGAGCAGCGGTCAGTTCCGCGAGCTGCTCGACGCGCACCTGGCCACCGTGTTCGAGACCTGTCGCGCCGCGGCGCCGAAGATGGTGGCCCAGGGCGGCGGCGCGATCGTCAATACCAGCTCGTTCGCGTTCCTCGGCGACTACGGCGGCACCGGGTATCCGGCGGGGAAGGGCGCGGTGAACGGGCTGACGCTGGCGATCGCCGCCGAGTTGAAGGAGCACGGGGTGCGGGCCAACGTGATCTGCCCGGGCGCCAAAACCCGGCTGTCCACCGGGGCGGACTACGAACACCACATCGCCGAGCTGAACCGGCGCGGCCTGCTCGACGACGTCAGCATGGCCGGGGCGCTGGACGCCGCGGCCCCCGACTACGTCGCGCCGCTGTACGCCTACCTGGCCAGCGACCTCGCCGCGGCGGTGACCGGCCGGATCTTCGTCGCGGCAGGGGGTTTCGTCGGCGAGTTCTCCCGGCCCGCACCCAGCCTGCTGGCCTACCGGGACCACCACGATTGCCCACCCTGGTCGGTGCAGGAATTGGGCGGGCTTCTCGCCCAGTAGCGCGAGCAGACACAAACGCCCCTCAAAATGACGGAAATTGGGGACTTTTGCGTCTGCTCGGCCAGCACACAATTCCTGACCGGACGGGCCCCGCTCAGCCACTAAACTCCTCGCCAGGGGGTGACGAGATGGGGGTACCACGCTGCCGATTCGCGCCGCGACTGCTGGGCGCCGCGGCGCTGACGGTACTGGCCGGGTGCGGGGCGCTCGTGCTGGTGGCCCCCGCACGCCCCAGCCTGCAGGGCCGGTCGAACTGGGTG
>NZ_MLQM01000100.1:0-19073 GCF_001854525.1 Mycobacterium talmoniae | reverse complement strand
TCGAAGAGGAGTTCACCGCCGCCGCATCCGATCCGGCGTCGGGCTCGGAGAACAGCTGGCACCACACCTCGTCCTGGCGCAGCGCCTTCTCCACGAATCGTTCAATCTGCGAATCGGTTCCGTGCTGGATCAGCGTCAAGATCACCCAGCCGGTGATCGAATAGTCGGGCCGTTTGATGCCGGCGGCGGTGAACTCCTCTTCGATCACCAGCTGCTCGACCGCGGTCGCCGCGCGGCCCCACGGCTTGGGCCAGTGCGGCATGATGTAGCCGGTCTCGATCAGCTTGTCCCGCTGCGCATCCCCGTCCAGCGCGGCGATCTCGGCGGCGTCGGCACGAATCGCGGTGCGCAGCTGCTCGGCCTCCGGTGGCAGGTCCAGGCTGTTGGCCCGGGTGACCCCGGCCGCGGTGGCCTCGAACACGTCCCGGGCGGGGGTGTCGCCGCCGAAGATGGCCCGCACCGACAGCGCGCGGCGCAGGTGCAGGTGTGCGTCGTGCTCCCAGGTGAAGCCGATCCCGCCGTGCACCTGAATGTTGAGTTCGGCGTTGCGCACGTAGGTGGGGAACGCCAGCGCCGCGGCGACGGCCGCGATCAGCCGGAACTGGGCCTCGTCTTCCCCGGCGGCCCGGGCCGCGTCCCACACCGCCGCGGTCGCCGACTCCGCCCCGACCAGCATGTTGGCGCAGTGATGCTTGACCGCCTGGAAGGTGGCGATGGTGCGGCCGAACTGTTGGCGCACCTTGGCGTAGTCGACCGCGGTCTGCACGCAGTCGGCCGCGCCGCCGACCGCCTCGGCGGCCAGCAGCGTCCGCGCCCGAGCCCGCACGGATTCGTAAGCGGCGGGCAGGATGTCGTCGTCGGTGACGGCGACATCGGTCAGCCGCACCCGCCCGGAGCGCCGGGTGGGGTCCAGGTTCTCGGGCACCTCGACCGACACCCCGGCCCGATCCCGGTCCAGCACCAGCACGTCCTCGCCGGTGGTGATCACCAGCAGGTCGGCCAGTCCCGCGCCCAGCACGATGCCGGCGTCGCCGCTGGCCACCCCGTTCTCGACGCGGACCGCACCACCCACACCGACCCCGGCGGTGACGGTGCCGTCGATCAGGCCGGGCAGCAGCCGGGCCTTTTGGTCGGTGGTGCCGTCGGCGGCGATCACCGCCGAGGCGATCACGGTGGGCACAAACGGTCCCGGCGCCACCGCCCGGCCGAGTTCCTCGACCACCACCACCAATTCGGGCAGCCCGTACCCGGAGCCGCCGTGCGCCTCGTCGAGGTGCAGCCCAAGCCAACCGAGCTCGACGAGGTCCGACCAGAACGGTGGCCGGGCCTCGTCGGCGGCGTCCAGCAGCTCACGCGCGGCCCAGCGCGCCTTCTGCGCGGTGAGGAACCCCCGAGCTACCTCTGCGAGTTCGCGATGGTCGTCGGTCAGTGCGATACCCATCAGGGCCTCCTCGTGGATGCGACGGACTCAGCCGAGCCGGTGCACCGAGCGTACTGAAAGGTACGGGGCCCGGTTCACTTGGGCGCGAACCGCTGCCCCGCGTCCAACCGCAGGCACTGCCCGTTGAGCATCGGGTTGTCCACGATGGCCGCGGCCAGCTTGGCGTACTCCTCGGGCCGGCCCAGCCGCTTGGGAAACGCCGCGTCCTTGGTCAGGGCGGTGGCGTATTCGTCGGGGATGCCCTTGGTCAACCCGGTCGCGAACAGGCTCGGCGCGATGGCCAGCACCCGGATGCCCAGCGATCCGAGGTCGCGCGCGGCGGTCAGGCACATCCCGGCGATACCGGCTTTGGCTGCGGTGTAGGCGACCTGACCGATCTGGCCCTCGAAGGCGGCGATCGAGGCGGTGTTGATGATGACGCCGCGCTCCTCGTCCTCGGGCTCGTTCTTGGCCATGTGGGCCGCCGCCAACCGGGTGATGTTGAAGCTGGCGATCAGGTTGAGGTCGATCACCGACCGGAACGCGTCGAGATCGTGGGGTCCGGACTTCGACAACGTCCGCTGGGCGATGCCGCCGCCGGCGGTGGTCACGATCACGTGCAGCCCGCCCAGCCCGTCGACCGCGCTGCCCAGCGTCTCCTCGGTGCCGGCGAAGTCGGTGACGTCGACCGGGTAGAACTCGCCGCCGATGCCGGCCGCGACGTCCTTGCCGTCCGAACCCTCCCGGTCCAGCACCGCGACGCTGGCGCCGCGGGCGGCCAGTAGTTCGGCGGTGGCGCGGCCCATGCCCGAGGCGCCACCGATGACCACCACCTTCTTGCCCTGAATCTCCATCCAAACCTCCTTGTTTGTTTTAGCTATCAATGCAAATTAGCGCGCCTGGTGTGGCCGCTGCGCCCAGGGTGGGCGTGGGAAGCTGAGTTGTGCTTCTGGTCGATGTCGCGGTCACCTCCGGCGAGGTGGCCGCGGCCGACGCCCGCCGGGCGAAGGTCGCGCGCATCGCCGAGCTGCTGATCCGGGCGCGGCCCGATCCCGCGGTGGTGACAATCCTCGTCTCCTGGCTCTCCGGTGACCCGCCGCAACGCCTGGGCGTCGGGTGGGCCACCTTGCGGTCGTTGCCGGCGGCGGGGCCGCGGCCGGTGCTGACCGTCGCCGGCGTCGACGCCGCCTTCACTGAAATCGCAACAGTATCAGGAACGGGATCGCGGGTGCGGCGCACCCAGCTGCTGCACGACCTGTTCACGGCGGCCACCGCGGCCGAACAGACCTTCCTGCGTCGGCTGCTGAGCGGCGAGCTGCGCCAGGGCGCGCTGGGCGGGGTGATGGCCGACGCGGTCGCCGCCGCGGCCGGGGTCCCGGCGGCCGCGGTGCGCCGCGCGGCGATGCTGGGCGGGGATCTGCCGGCGGTGGCCGCCGCGGCACTGACCGGCGGCGCCGACGCGCTGTCCGCGTTCACGCTGCGGGTGGGTCGACCGGTCGGTCCGATGCTGGCCCAGACCGCGACCGGGGTCGTCGAGGCGCTCGAACGCCTCGGCGGCACCGGCGTTTTCGAGGCCAAGCTGGACGGCGCCCGGGTGCAGATCCACCGCCGCGGCGAGGAGGTCACCGTCTACACCCGAAGCCTCGACGACGTCACCGCCCGGCTGCCCGAGGTGGTGGCGGCGGCCCGAGCGTTGCCGGTCACCGCGCTGATCGCCGACGGCGAGGCGATCGCGCTGCGGCCGGATCACCGGCCGCAGCCGTTCCAGGTCACCGCGTCGCGGTTCGGCCGCTCGGTCGACGTCGCGGCCGCCCGCGCCGCCCAGCCGCTGTCGGTGTTCTTCTTCGACGTCCTGCACCGCGACGGCGTCGACCTGCTCGACGCGCCGACGACCGACCGACTGGCCGTCCTCGATGAGATCGTGCCGGCCGCACACCGGGTCGACCGGCTCATCACGGCCGACCCGGCGGCCGCCGCGCAGTTTTTGGCCGCGACGCTGGCCGCCGGCCACGAGGGCGTGATGGCGAAGTCGTTGACCGCGGCGTATCAGGCGGGTCGCCGCGGGGCGGGCTGGTTGAAGGTCAAACCGGTGCACACGCTGGATCTGGTGGTGCTGGCCGTCGAGTGGGGCTCGGGGCGGCGCAGCGGCAAGCTGTCCAACATCCACCTGGGCGCGCGGGATCCGGCCACCGGCGGCTACGTGATGCTGGGCAAGACGTTCAAGGGGATGACCGACGCCATGCTGGACTGGCAGACCGCCCGGTTCTTGCAGCTGGCGGTCGGCCCCACCGACGGCTACGTGGTGCGGCTGCGACCCGAGCAGGTCGTCGAGATCGCCTTCGACGGGGTGCAGCGCTCCGCCCGCTATCCGGGCGGGCTGGCGCTGCGGTTCGCCCGGGTGCTGCGCTACCGCGACGACAAACCCGCCGCCGAGGCCGACACCATCGACGCGGTGCGCGCCCTGTACCCGGGCTGAGCTCTCGGCGGGCGCGCGCACCGCCGTCGTGTAAGGATCACGCCGAGCACAAACTCCAACGTGAGGGGGGAGCCGTGGCGGTATCGACCGCGCCGGAGCGGACCGACGACGGGCACGTCAGCTATATCCGCACCGACGCCGGCCTGCCGCCGGTCGCGATCGTCGACCGCTCCCCGATCACGCCGCGGCACAAGCTGATCTTCGGGATCATCGCCCTGGCCGGTGCGGTGGCGTGGGCGGTCATCGCGTTCGCCCGCGGCGAGACGGTCAACGCCGTCTGGTTCGTGATCGCCGCCGTGTGCACCTACGTGATCGGCTACCGGTTCTATGCGCGGCTGATCGAGCTGAAGATCGTGCGGCCGCGCGACGATCACGCCACCCCGGCCGAAATCTTCGAGAACGGCACCGATTACATGCCGACCGACCGGCGGGTGCTGTTCGGTCACCATTTCGCCGCGATCGCCGGGGCGGGGCCGTTGGTCGGGCCGGTGCTGGCCGCGCAGATGGGTTATCTGCCGGGCACCATCTGGATCATCATCGGGGCGGTGCTGGCCGGCTGCGTGCAGGACTATCTGGTGCTGTGGATTTCGACGCGGCGCCGCGGCCGGTCGCTGGGCCAGCTGGCCCGCGAGGAGCTCGGCGCGGCCGGTGGCGCGGCCGCCACCGTCGGGATCCTGGTCATCATGGTCATCCTGATCGCGGTGCTGGCGCTGGTGGTGGTGCGGGCGCTGGCGCAAAGCCCGTGGGGGGTGTTCTCGATCGCCATGACCATCCCGATCGCGGTGTTCATGGGCTGCTATCTGCGGTTCCTGCGGCCCGGCCGGGTGTCCGAGGTGTCGCTGCTCGGGGTGGCGCTGCTGTTGCTGGCCGTGGTGTCCGGCCGCTGGGTGGCCGAAACATCCTGGGGTGCGGCGTGGTTCAGCCTGTCGCCGCTGACGCTCGGCTGGTGCGTGATCGGCTACGGGTTCGCCGCGTCGGTGCTGCCGGTGTGGCTGTTGCTGGCGCCGCGGGACTACCTGTCGACGTTCATGAAGGTCGGCACCATCGCGCTGCTGGCCGTCGGCGTCCTGGTCGCCCGCCCGGTCATGCAAGCCCCGGCCGTCTCGGCGTTCGCCGGCGGCGGGGACGGTCCGGTGTTTTCCGGGGCGCTGTTTCCGTTCCTGTTCATCACCATCGCCTGCGGTGCGCTGTCCGGGTTTCATGCGCTGATCTCCTCGGGCACCACCCCCAAGCTGCTGGAGAAGGAAAGCCAGATGCGGCTGATCGGCTACGGCGGCATGCTCACCGAATCGTTCGTCGCGGTGATGGCGCTGATCACCGCGTCGCTGGTGGACCAGCATCTGTATTTCACGCTCAACGCGCCGGCCGCGCAGACCGGCGGCACCGCAAGCAGCGCCGCGGCCTATGTCAACGGGCTGGGCCTGGGCGGGGCACCGGTCAGCGCGGAGCAGATCACCCAGGCCGCCGCCGGGGTCGGGGAAACCTCGATCGTGTCGCGCACCGGCGGGGCGCCGACGCTGGCGTTCGGGATGTCGGAGGTGTTGCACCGGGTGTTCGGCGGCGCCGGACTCAAGGCGTTTTGGTACCACTTCGCGATCATGTTCGAGGCGTTGTTCATCTTGACCACCGTCGACGCCGGCACTCGGGTCGCCCGGTTCATGCTGTCCGATGCGCTGAGCAACCTGGGCGGCCCGCTGCGCCGGCTGCGCGACCCGAGTTGGCGTGCGGGCGCCTGGGGCTGCAGCCTGGTGATGGTCGCCGCCTGGGGCGGCATCCTGCTGATGGGGGTGACCGATCCGCTCGGCGGCATCAACACCCTGTTTCCGCTGTTCGGCATCGCCAACCAACTGCTGGCCGCGATCGCGCTGACCGTGGTCACCGTCGTGGTGATCAAGCAGGGAAAGCTGAAGTGGGCGTGGATCCCCGGGCTCCCGCTGCTGGCGGATCTGGCGGTCACCCTGAGCGCGTCGTGGCAGAAGATCTTCTCCGCCGATCCGCGGGTGGGGTACTGGGCTCAGCATTTCCAGTACCGGGCGGCCCAGCGGGCCGGGGCGGCGCACCCCGATCAGCTGGATGCCGTCATCCGCAACACCTTCATCCAGGGCACCCTATCGGCGCTGTTCGCCGCGGTCGTCGTGGTGGTGGTCGCCGCCGGGGTCCTGGTGGCGCTGCGCGCTATCCGCGGCCAGCACACCCCGGCTGCTGAGGAGGAGCCGGTCGCGTCGCGGCGGTTCGCGCCCGCGGGGCTGATCCCGACGACCGCCGAACGGGAGGTGCAGGCGCAATGGGCCGCGCACGCCGGCTAGCCCGCCAGATCGGTTGGTACTGGGGAACGTTGATGGGCGACACGCACTACCGGCGCTACCTGGAGTATCGCCGCCGCGCCCATCCGGGCGAGCCGGTGCTCTCCAAGCGGGACTACTGGCGGCACCGCTACGACGCCGACCCCGGCGCCCGCTGCTGCTGACGACTGAGATCGACGTCCAAATTTCCCAAACGGCTGACGTTCGGGGCTATAGGCCAATCTGGACGTCGATTTCAGCAGACACGCGACCGCGACGCTCCACGAGCGGGCGGCCGAGCACCCAAGACACAGCACGACACAGCCCGTCTGGTAGCTGCCCGCACAGCCCGATCGGCCGGGAGCTACGGTCTTGTTGACACGTGTCGAGAAATGAGGGAATCCGATGGATCTGGAGTGGTCGGCAGCCGAGTATGCGTTCCAAGCCGAGGTGCGCGCCTTCCTCGCCGAGAAGCTCACCCCGGAACTACGGCGGGCGGGTCGCCTGATGACCAGCGTCTACGCCGACCACGAGGCCAGCATGGCCTGGCAGGCGATCTTGCACCAGCGCGGCTGGGCGGCACCGGCCTGGCCGGTGGAATACGGCGGCTGCGACTGGACGGTGGAACAGCACTACATCTTCGACTGGGAGTGCGCCACGGCCGGCGCCCCGGCGTTATCCCCGATGGGGATCAAGATGGTCGCGCACGCCATTATCGCGTACGGGACAACGGCGCAGAAGGAGTTCTTTCTGCCCCGCATCCTGACCGGCGAGGTCTTCTTCTGCCAGGGCTACTCCGAGCCGGAGGCGGGGTCGGATCTGGCGTCGCTGTCGATGTCCGCGGTCCGCGACGGCGATGACCTGGTGTGCACCGGCAGCAAGATCTGGACCACCCACGCCCGCGAGGCCAACTGGATGTTCGCCCTGGTGCGCACGTCGCGGCTGCCAAAGAAGCAGCAGGGCATCACGTTTGTGCTCATCGACATGACGTCGCCGGGCATCGAGATCCGTCCGCTGGTGATGACCTCGGGTGAGGAGATCCAAAACCAGGTGTTCTTCGACGGGGTGCGGGTGCCGGTGGCCAACGTCGTCGGCGACATCGACGACGGCTGGACCGTGGCCAAGTACCTGCTGGAGTTCGAGCGCGGCGGCGGCGCGGCCGCCGCGTTGCAGGTCAGGGCCGAGGAGATCGCCACGGCCGCCGCCGCCCAACCCGGGCCCGGCGGCGGCTCGCTGCTCGATGATGCGACGTTCGCGCGCAAGCTCGCCGACGCACGGATCCGCCACACCGTGCTGGCGGAAATCGAGTGCCGCACGCTGGCCGCGGTGGCGGCGGGCAACAACCCGGGCCCGGCCTCGTCGATGCTGAAAATCCTGGGCACCGAGTTGAGCCAGACGCTGACCGAACTGGCGCTCGAAGCGGCCGGCCCCCGCGGGCGGGCCTACCAACCGCACGCGACCTGCCCGGGCGGGCCGGTGTGCGAATTCGAGCCGCCGCCAGACGGTTACGTCAGCGGTGAGCCCTGGCAGGCGGTGGCCCCGCTGCGTTACTTCAACGACCGGGCCGGCTCGATCTATGCGGGCAGCAACGAAATTCAGCGCAACATTCTCGCCAAGACCGTATTGGGG
This sequence comes from Mycobacterium talmoniae, assembly GCF_001854525.1. Taxonomy (NCBI): domain Bacteria; kingdom Bacillati; phylum Actinomycetota; class Actinomycetes; order Mycobacteriales; family Mycobacteriaceae; genus Mycobacterium; species Mycobacterium talmoniae. The sequence goes on along the minus strand of NZ_MLQM01000100.1, from coordinate 11,266 downwards.
TTGTGATGGACTACGCTTTGACCGCCGAACAGGAATTGCTCCGGGACGGCCTCGGCAAGTTCCTGGCGACCCGCTACGACCTCGCCGCCAGCCGTGCGGCCGCCCACACCGGCGCCGGCTGGCAGCCGGCCATCTGGCGCGGCTTCGCCGACGAGCTCGGCATCCTGGGCGCCACGCTGCCCGAGGAGGTCGGCGGGATGGGCGGCGGCGCAGTCGAACTCATGATCATCGCCGAGGCGCTGGGCCATGCCCTGGTGGTCGAACCCTACGTGGACACCGTCGTGGTCGCCGGCGGGCTGCTGCGCCGCGCCGGTGGCGGACCGGCCGCGTCGGTGTTACAGCAGGTGGTGGCCGGCAGCGCGATCGTCGCGCTGGCCGCGGCCGAACCGGACTCCGGCGATGACCTGCGACGGGTGACCACCACCGCGGCCCGCGACGGCGACGACTGGGTGCTGTCCGGGTCGAAGATCATGGCGCTTGCCGCGCCGTTGGCCACCCACCTGCTGATCACCGCGCGCACCTCCGGCAACCCGGCCGACACCGACGGGATCTCGCTGTTCTTGGTCGATCTCGACCGCGCCCCCGCCGGCCTGCACATGCACGGCTATCGGACCATCGACGATCGCCGCGCCGCCGACCTGGTGCTGGATGGCCTGCGGCTGCCCGCCGACGCCCTGCTCGGCGCCGCCGGCCAGGCCTGGCCCTCGCTGGAACAGGCCCGCGACGAGGGGGCGGCGGCGGTCGCCGCCGAAGCGGTCGGAGCCATGCGGAAAGTGTTGGCCGACACCGTCGCCTACTGCAAACAGCGCCAGCAGTTCGGCCAGCCGATCGGCAGTTTCCAAGCGCTGCAGCACCGCATGGTGGACATGTACCTCGAACTCGAGCAGGCGGCCGCGTCGTTGTACCTGGTGATCCTCAACCTGGACGACGCCGATCCGTGGTGCCGTGCCTTTGGGGTGTCGGCGGCCAAGGCGACGATCGGCCGGGCGGCCCGCTTCATCGGCCAAAACGCCGTCCAGTTGCACGGCGGGATGGGTATGACCGAGGAGCTGGCCATCGGGCATTACTTCAAACGGCTCACTGCCCTGCAGTACGAATTCGGCAGCACCGACTACCATCTCGCGCGGTTCGCCGAGTTGACGCGCCCCGGCGCCCACCCGCGCTAGAACCTCGGGGCGAGCATGAGGGCAATGCTGGCCGCCATCAGTGCCTGACTGAGCAGCTCCACCCGAGCCACCGGTGCACTGCACGTGGCCGTACTGCGCGCGGCGAAGCACCGGTACACCCACCACACGGTGGCCGCCGCGAAGCCCACCGACGCGATGGTGTTGACGACGGCGATCCACCCCGAGGCGGAGGCGGTGCCCGCCGTCGCCGACATGGCCGTCCCGCTCATCTCCGCGTGGGGATGGTGGGCGGGGTGACCGGTCTGGTCGAGCGGACCTCCGTGCATCACCGCGTACATCCAGGCCATCGCCACCATCATCGCGGCGTAGTAGCCGTTGGTGACCCGGTCGGGGCCACCGCCGCAGCCGCGGCTGCCGGCAACGACGAACCACGCCGCGGCCAGCAGAAAAAAGGCCATCGGCGCGACCACCGGAAGGTGCTCGCCGATGGGCCAGGCCATCACGACCATGGCAACCGCCATGACCAGATGCAGCACGTGATTGACGGCGCTGGGCCAGCGAGACCGGTCCGCGCCCAGGACGTAGAGGTATCCGGCGATGCTGACGCCGAGCAGGACGGTGACGATCCACCGCACCACCAGGTCACCGGTCACAAGGCTGCACATTCACGGCCTGGTCGACACTGCTGACGCACCGACGGTCATCTCCTCGGTCTCGATACCGGACGCGGCTGGGCGCACCGAGGCCGTCGCCGCCGCTAGAACATACCCCGGCGGGGTATGCCGGTCAACGCGACACCCCGCGGACCCTCAGGCCCGCTCGGCGACGTGGGCGCGTTGTGCCGCGATGGCGCCGCCGAGCCAGCGCCGCACAAACCGCCGCAACTCCTCGGGGCTCCGCGCGGGGTCGTTGGGCGCGACAAAGAACGACAGCATGGTGCGCAGGGCGAACTCGACTAGGTCCCGCAGCGCGGCGTCGTCGTAGCCGTAGCGCGGCCAGTCGACGTCGAACCGGGTGATCATCCGCATCCCCAACTCCTGGGCCTCCGGCGAGGCCAGACCGCTGGAGTGGGTGCTCAGGTACGGATCGGACAGCAGGATGCCCAGATGCGGGGTGCGCGCGACGGCGTCCAGGGTGTACAGCACCCCCTCGGTCATGGCGTCGGCGGGATCGTGGATGCCGCGCACCCGCTCGGCGAGTTGGTCGAAGAAGTCGTCGACCGAGGCGATCGCGGCAGCCTCCATCAGCGCGTCGGCGGTCGGGAAATACCGGTACACGGTCTGCCGGATGACGCCCAGCGACTCGGCGACATCGGCGATGCTGATCGCCGACCCGGTGCTGGACAGCAGCTCGACCGCCGCGGCAACGATGCGCCGGGACGCCTCCTCGTCGCTGGCGGGCGGATCCCCACCCCACCCTCGCCTGCGCGCCATCGTTGACGTCCTCCCGCTCGCGTTGACGAATCCGCGACTCCCCTGTAATCATACGACCATACACAGAACGTCTGGTTTGTATGATTACTGGTGAAGTGAGGTTTTGCCGACGATGACGGATCTGCAGATACGCAAGATGCGGTTTGCGTTCGCCGACCACCCCGTTCCGTTTCTGTGGAACGAAACCAACCCGGCGTTTTCGTCGATGGCCAACGCGGTGTCGTTCCTGGCCATCGCCTTCGAGAAGATGATCGGGCACATGATCCCGGAGACCATGCCGTTCATCACCGACCCGGCGGTGGCCGATGAAGCCGACGCGTTCGTGCGCCAGGAGGGCCAGCACGCGATGGCACATCGCCAGCACGCCAAGGGCTTGATCAAAAGCCATCCCGGGCTCAAGGAAACCCTCAACGAGGTGATCGCGGCCTTCGACGATCTGACCGCCAACAAGCCGTTGAAGTACCGGCTGGCCTACACCGCCGACTTGGAGGCGACGTTCACCCCGGTGTTCAAACTCATGTTGGACAACGACGCCACGCTGTTCGCTCCCGGAGACGACCGGGTGGCCTCGTTGTTCTTGTGGCACTTCGTCGAAGAGGTCGAGCACCGCAGCTCGGCGCTGATCATCTACGACGCGGTGGTGGGCGACCCGTGGTATCGGATGCGGGTGGCGCCGTCGATCTTCAAACACGTGCTCGACGTGATCCAGATCGCCTGCGAGGGCTTCAATAAGCATGTGCCGTTGTCCGACCGCAAGATCGACGCGATGAGCATGTTCGCCCGCTACCGGCGCAAACAAGCCCTGTTGCGGCGCTTACCGTTTGGCCGCGCGGTCGATAACGGGCCGATGGATCGCGCGTTCGCGCATCTGTCGCTGCGTGAGCAGCTGGTCGCGATGAAGGGCGTGGTGCGCAGCCAGCTGCCCAACCACAACCCCGCCCACGAGACGCTGCCGGCGCTGGCCGGCGAGTGGTTCGCCCGGTACGACGCCGGCTACGACGTGACCCACTGGTACACCGCGGACACCGTTAATGTCTGAGCACTGCGCGCCCACCTTCGACAAACTCGCGCAGTCGCTGGGGTTTTCCTGCCGGACCGCCGGCGGGCTGATCGAGTTCCGCAACCCGCTGCACTTGGAGAACTGGACGCTGCCGGTGCTGGAGGTCACGGTGATCACCGGCGCGGTGTTGGCTCTGGTGTACGCGATCATCCGGCTGCGCCGGCACGGGGACGCCACCAACCTGGTGTTGTGGTTCGGCGCCATCGCCTATCTGCTCATCATCGAGCCGCCGTTGTATTTTCCGGCCGCGTTCGGTATCGACGGCCAGGTCGACACCATGTTCGCCCACAACGTGTTTACCGTCGACTTCCTGTGGGGCCGGTTGCCGCTCTACATCGTGGCCATCTACCCGATGATGGCCACGGTCGCCTTCGAGATCGTGCGCAGCCTCGGGGTTTTCCGCCGCTACGGCACCGTGATCGGGGCGGTGTGTGTCGGGTTCGTCCACCACGCCTTCTACGAGATCTTCGACCATCTCGGTCCGCAGCTGCGGTGGTGGGAATGGACCACCGACAACCCGCTCAACCAGCCGATGTTCGACTCGGTTCCGCTGCCCAGCGTGGTGGTCTTCGCCGCGCTGTGGCCGATGTCGCTGGCGTTCTGCGTCCAGCTGTTCGTGGGCCGGCACATCGACTCTGGCCGCAGTTTCACCGCCGGCCAACTGGTGTGGCGCACCGTCGTGGTCGGGATCCTGGCCTCGGTCGGCACCGGGATCCTGCCGCTGCCGGCGACCCTGCTGGGCTCGCTGACCGGAAGCAGCACGGTGATCGGTATCGCCTACGCCGCCGAACTCGCCGTGCTGACCGCGGTGGCGGTGCCGGTGCTGGTCAAGCAGTGGCGCGCGCGGCGCGGTCAAACCGACACGGCCCCGCGGTATTCCAACCCGCTGATGCTGGGCTACGCCGCCGGCTATCTGGCCGTGATGGCCGTCTTGTGGATCACCGGGCTGCCGGCGTATTTCCATGCGGTCCATGGGATCACCGCGAACGGCGACCCCACCGGCAGCCTCTGGTATACCATCGCCTGCTTTGCCGTCGCCGGACTGTGTGTCGCGGCGGTGAGGTCCACCAGTCGCGCCGCGACACCGGCCGGAGCCGAGGTGCCCGCGGTCGCGGCGTAGCCGATCACACCGCCGTCGCCGCCGGCGTGGCCGCGGTTCGTGCCGGGGTAGCGGCGGCGATCTGGTTGACCCAGCCGATGGCGTACTGCACCCCGGTCACCCCGGGCTGCACGTAGGTGCTGCCGTAGGACACGTGCGGGGCGGTGCCGGACGCGAAAAACGTCAGCGCGGCCAGCGCCGCCTGAACCGCGGCTTGCCTGGCGGCCGGGTCGGTGGGCAGCTGCTCGATGTCGCTGATGAGTCCGCGTGATGCGGTGATCTCGCTGTTCACGAATGTTGCGAAGTCCGCGATTTGGAAGTTCACCGCGATCTGGTAGACGTCGGTCATGTCCTTGCCCTCTTGGCCGGGCGGGGCCGCGGTGTAGATGTCGCCGGGATTGGCGATGTCCACCCAGCCCGGCGGGACTTGCGCCGCAGTCAGATTGACCGGCGCGATGCCGTGCCCGCCCGGATCGTTTAGCCCCGGCCCGGTGTGTCCGGCCATGCGCATCGGGTTGCCGAACGTGTAGCCGCCGACCAGGTTTGACCGGTAGGCGGTGAGGCTGCCGGTCATCAGCTCGGCCAGCAGCTGCGACACCACCGCGGCGCCTTGCGAATAGCCGCCGAGGATGAACGTCTGCAATGGGTGCGCCTTGATCCAGGCGATGCCGTTGTTCACCGCGATCTGCACCGACTGGAGGTAGCTGGGCGCGTTGGGCGCATCGGGCGGAATGGGCCCGAAGGCGTAGGGCCCGGGGATCGGCACCTCGTAGACCAGGTCCGGGTCGGCGCCGGCAACCACGTCGGACGGGAAGCCGGTGCCCGGGGCGGCCCAGGTGCCGGCCCCGGTCAGCACCGCATGCCGCACCAGCCGGACGCCGGCGATGTTGGCGGCGACGTCACCGAACGTGGTCATTTGAACGCACCCTGCTTGACCAGCCACTCCCCCAACGCGATCAGCACGTCACCGGCGTCACGTTTGACCCCGTCGCTGAAGACGTGCGTCCAGGCGATCTGCTCGGCGGTCGTGACAATCTGGTCGAAGGCGTCGTAGGTGCCCGGGTACTGCTTACCGTTGTGGGTGCTGTTCCACGGGCCGCGATTCGGGTCATTGACGATGTCGCCGATGTTGCGGTCATGCCGGGCCAGCACGAGCCGCCACCACTCCGGGTCGCCGTTGACGTTGGTGCCGGCGATGTCGTTTTGAACCTGTTGTGCGTCAGCCATGATCGCGCTCCTATCGTCGGGAGCGTTGACGCTGCGTCGGCGGCGCTCTCTGCTCGCGCTTTTGCGCCGTGGCCACCGAGTCAACGCCCATAATCCATGGTATGCCCGATTTGCGGATCACGCCGGTCCCAAAACTGTTACAGCTCTGGGCACATGGGCGTTGCATTGCACGTGGCCCCCGCGTTGACTCTGCGCTCACGGCGTGGTCCACTCGCACTTTCGCGCCGTAGGCGCAGAGTCAGCGTGCCGGGGAAAACCTACAACCGACTGCCCGGCACGCTGAGCAGCGAGCAGTCGACCAGATCCGGCCTCACCACGTCGCACTGGTGACCGCGGGGGCCAGACACGAAAAGCTGGACGGACTCCGGGTGGGCGGCCAGATACCGGCACACACTGCCGTTCACGACGACGGTCTCCACCGGCACCTCGGGATACCGCCGGACCCACGGCGCAATCCGACGATTCAAATGTGCATGCATCAGCCGACTCGTGTCGGCGTTTGCGCGTGGTTCCGCGCGCCGGCACGAGACGATCCGCAATGGCGCCCCGCGCAATCGCGCTTCCTCGAAGGCGTGCCGCAGCACGACACCGTTGTCGACCTCCGCCACGATGCCGGCGTTCGGTGTCCGCGTCCGGTGCGCGGCTTGATCGATCACCGCCACCGGGCAACAGGCCAAGTCGACCAGGGCGGCTGCCACCGAACCCAGACCACGGCAGGCGTGCTTGACCCCGATGGACCCGACACAGACCATCGACGCCCACCGCGATTCCTCGGCCAGCTTGGTGACCGGGTGGCCCGTCACCACGTCGGTGTCCACCTTGAGCTGTGCCCCGCTGGCCTCGACGGCCCGCAGTGCCTCGTGCAGCGCCGCCCGCGCGACACCGAAGGTACTGTGGTCGGCTTCGGCGCCGCCCAGGTCACGGGGATCGATCACGTACACCAATCGCAGCGGGATGTCCCGGCTCACCGCCTCGTCGATGGCCCACACGGCCGCGTGTACCGCCGCCTTGGATCCGTCGATGCCGACCACGACGGAAGGTCCGAAATAAACGTCGCCCATGATCGACCCCTGATAACTCGGCGAACCATTAATTCGCTGAGCTTGACGTTAAGCGGGAGAACCGCCGCTCCCCAGAGACATTGGTCCACACCCGGTCGGCATTGGTCCTCAATCCAGAGCAAGCCGACGGGGTGCGCCTGACCCAGACCGGCCATCGCGGTTATCGCTGCTCGGATCGCGCCATAACCGCAGGTCAAAACGGTGGAGCTAAGGGGACTCGAACCCCTGACCCCCACACTGCCAGTGTGGTGCGCTACCAGCTGCGCCATAGCCCCGAGAAGTCGTGCCCATCGAAATTACACCACCGCCATCCCGCGTTCAAAACCGCTGGTCACACCAGGCTCGGACGCGTCGCCAACGGCGCATGACCGCCACCGGCGAACGTGAAGTGGTTGTGCCGCAAACGGGACGGGTCGATGATCTCCTCAGAGGAGGGAGCTGACATGCACAAACCGCGTTTGCTAGCCGCCTTCGCCGTGGGTGCCGCGGTGTTCGCGTTGCTCAGCGCCGGGGCCGCCAGCGCCGCCGACCCGGTCCAGTTGCGCAGCCACCTGGGCAATTGGTGCCTCGACGGCCCGAACGGGAGCAACGCCGCCACGGTGGTCAACCCCTGCACCGGGGCGAAGTCCCAGCTGTGGGCGTTCAACCCGGCCGGTCAGATCGAGAGCGTGGGCTTTCCCGGGCAGTGCCTGAGCATCAGCAACGCCGCGGATAACACCCCGGTGACCCTGGCGTCGTGTCAGACCAGCAGCGACAACCAGCGCTGGAATCACGAGGCCAACGGCAAGATCACCAGCCCGCTCGGCCCCTGCCTCAACGTGTTCGGCGGGGTCGCGCAGCCGGGGACCGCGGTGATCGCCTATCACGGCATCCCCGATGTGGCCGACGAGGAGTGGGACAGCGTCCCCAGCTAGGCGTCTATCCGTTCACCGCTGGCGTCGCCGTAGTTGGTGATGCGCGGGCCGACGGGATCGGCGCGCAGCATCGGATCGAGCACCGCGGCGCTGACATTGGTCACGCCGCCAGGTTAGTCCGAGGGTTACGTCGACCCGGGCCGTCGAGTCTGCGGCCAGGGCATCGAGTCTGCGGCCAGGGCATCCAGTCTGCGCTGAGGACGCCGAGTCTGCGGTGAGGCCGTGTTTTCGCGCCGATACCGGGCGTGAGCGCAGGGTCGAAGCCCTGGGCGCAGACTCGGTGCCGTCACCGCAGACTCGATGCCCACAGCGCAGACTCGATGCCCTAACGCTGCACCGCCGATCAGGAACGGTGACCGCTGGTGTGCCTCCCGTAGGGCACCGCATCCAGCAGCGTGACCGAGACCGTCGCCCCGCTAGGCACCCGGTAGCTGCGCTGCTCACCGCGACCGGCGCCGATGATCGCGGTCCCCAACGGGGACTGGGTGGAGTAGACCTCCAGATCGGCATGCTCGACGCCGCGGGCCCCCAGCAGGAAGGTCTCGGTCTCCCCGGTGGCGTCGTAGCGGACGGTGAGCACCATGCCCGGTTCGGCGACACCGTCATCGGGCGGATCCTCGCCGACGACGGCGTCGTTGAGCAGATCGTGGATCTGGTGAATCCGGGCCTGCCGGGCCTGGCGTTCGTCGAGATCCACCGCCTCGTCCTCGACGTGCGGCTCTGCGAGCGCCGCCAGCTCGGCCTGCAGCCGGTCGCGGGTCTGCGGCGTGATCCACACGCGTTCCGAACTGGTCATGAGACATCTCCTTTACGGGGCTACAGAGCAGGTATTGGCCGAAGCGGGGGGCTTAGCGCAGCGGGTCGAGCGCCTGCAGGGCGGCGGGCTGTTTGCCGGTGGTGATCAGCTCGGCGAGCATCCGCCCAGTCGCCGGGCCGTGGGTCATCCCCCACATGCCGTGCCCGCCGGCGACGTACACGCCCGGGGCGGCCACCTCACCCACCAGCGGACGGCCGTCCGGGGTGACCGGGCGCGGCCCCACCCAGACCTCGTCGCGGTCGGCCCAGCGCACACCCTGCAGCAGCGGCCGCGCGGCGGCCATGATGGCGTCGGCCCGACCCGGCGAGGCCGGGGCGTCGGGAGACCGGAACTCCATGGTGCCGGCCACCCGCAGTTTCCCGTTCAACGGCGTGCAGGCCACCTTGGCGGTGGGCAAATAGATCGGGCACGGCACCGGACCGTCCACCGGGACGGTGAACGAGTAACCGCGCCCGGCCTGCACCGGCACCCGGATCCAGCGGCCGGCCAGCCGGGACAACCAGGCTCCGGTGGCGAGCACCGCCACCGGAGCCGTCAACGACTCCCCGCCGCGGCAAGAAACCGTGATCCCCCGCGGGCCGGGCTGCACGTCGGTGACCTCCCCGATCGCCAGCTCGGCGCCGCGTTGCATCACAGCGGCGCCCAGGGCGGTCACGAAACGCCCGGGATCCAAAAAGCGCTGCCCGTTGATCCGGACGCCGGCGGCCACCGCGCTCGACGCCAACGGCACCTGTTCGCGCAGCGCCGCCCCGGTCAACTCGGTGGTCGAGACCGACCCCCCGGCGTCGGAGAACCGGCGTAGCTCATCGAGCAGGTGTTGGGCGTGCTGGGAGCCGCGGAACACCGCGGTGATCGGCGCGTCGGTGACCGGGGCGTCCACCCCGTTGGCGACCAGCACGTCGTAGGCCTCGATGCACTCGGCGTTCAGCGGCAGGTTGGCCCGCACCGCGCGACGCCACGCCGACCGCCGGGAATTGGCCGCGAACCGCGCCAAGAAACGCCACACCGCCACGTCGGCGGTCAGTGGAATGCGCAGCGGCGCAGCCGAGCTCAGCAGCGACCGCAGACCGAACCGGACGGTGCCGGCCTCGTTGAGCGGGATCGCCAGCGCCGGCGCGATCCAGCCGGCGTTGCCCCAGGACGAGCCCGCCGCCACGCCGGTGCGATCGACCACGGTGACCTGCACGCCGCGTTCCTGCAGAAACCAGGCCGTTGAGAGGCCCACGATGCCGGCGCCCACCACGATCGCCGACCGCGGCGGACCGTCGATGTGATTGACGCTAACCATGACTCCATGGTCGTGGCGGGAGCCGGTCCGCCGTTTGCCCGGATCCGACAACGACGGACTCAGGGTTTGTCGATATCCGACATACCGTCGGTGGAGGCCAGTTCGATCATCATCGCGAACCGCTTGCGCGCGTCGTCGAGGCCCAGGTTGGTCACCTCGGCCATCCGGCGCAGCCGGTAGCGCACGGTGTTCTCGTGCACGCCCAGCCGCTCCCCGGCCCGGGCCAGGTCGCCCTGCGCGGCCAGCCAGGCCCGCAGGGTGGCCACGTACTGGGTGGCGTGTTCGGCGTCGTGGCGGCGCAACGCGGCGACCGGTCCCCGCGCCGGCACCCGCCCGGACCGCGCCGCCCTCCGCAGCCGCTGCAGCAGGATTTCATCCCAGGACTCGTCGTAGACCGGCGCCGCACCATCGGGTGGGCTCGCCTCGTGCAGCGCCAGGCACTCGTCGGCCTCCCGGCGCGCCGCCGCCAGTTCCTCGGCCGAGGCGACCGCGCTGATCCCGGCGCGCACCGTGGCCCCGTTCGGCAACGCCGCCTGCAACCCGGACAGCCAGCGGCGCGCCTGCCCGGCGTCTTCGGCCGGCAGCAGCGTGTAGACGGTGTTGGCGGCCAGCGCGCTGCGCCCCGGCCGCGACCAGCCGAACCCGGTGGTGACACTTTCGAACGCCAGCAGCAGCGCGGCGTGTGACTCGGCCGCGATCTGGGCGTGGACGGCGATCACCCGCAGCGGCGCCCGCGGCAAGCCCAGCCTGCCGGCCAGCGTGGTGGCGTCGGCGGTGCCGTCCAGCAGCCGGATCACCCATTCCGACTCGACCTGGCGTTCCAGATCCGCGCTCGCCCGGGACCGCAACACATGCAGGGTGACGGTGCGGGCGCCGTCGGTCAGCGCCGACAACGAGGCCCCGGTCAACGGCGCCGGGCAGGCCACCCACACCGCGCCGAGCAGCTCGCGACCGGCCCGCACCGCCACCACCATCCGGCCGGTCAACCCATGCTCGTCGTCGGCGGCGACGAACAGCGGTTCGTCCGAGGCGGCCAAATGCGTGAAGACACCGCGTTTTTCGAACAGGGCCCGCAGCGGCTCGGCGGTCTGCCGGTTCAAGATGGTGGCGGCCCGGGCCGGGTCAGCGCGGTGCTGGCTCCCCGGCTGAGGCCGCCGCCGGCACAGGGTGGCGGTGTGTGGGCGCGCGCGGCGGGCGGCGGGGGGGGGGGGGGGGGGCGGGGTGGGGGGGGGGGGGGGGG
>NZ_MLQM01000099.1:0-19571 GCF_001854525.1 Mycobacterium talmoniae | reverse complement strand
GCGGCCATCGATGTGTTCGCCGCCGGCAACGATATCGGCCCCAGCCCCGATGAATCAGCGTTCGTGCACCAGCTCGGCGCTATGGGCCCGCGCACCGCCTCGGCCGTGCGGGACCTGGCAAAGACTCTGGACCGTGCGGGGTTTGACATCGATATCGACTGGCAGCAACCCTCCCGCACTACCCGACGCGTCCGGGTCACCGCCACGTCGGCGGCCTACATGGCCGACGTGGTCGAACATGCCAACCTCGACGAGCAAGCCGTGGCTATCGTCGGTGAATACCTGACTGTCAGCGCGGTGAGTTCCTGGCTGGTTCAGCAAGACGACGGCGACACCGTCACGGTCAAACTCGGCCGCGTCGACCCCGGCCAAACCCGCGGCCTTGCCGTCGGTGATCGCATTCGCATCGAGGCGATCATGAAAATCGAAACCACCCCGGGCGGCAACGCCAAAACCACCTACACCGCACAAACCGTCGAGAAGCTCGGCCCGCACATGTAGCTCTCAACGAGCGAAACTGGACTGCGGTCGGGACAGGCTCGCACTTTGTGGTGCACTTCCCGGCGCCCACCCCGCTTGACCCAAACCCCCGCGTCGGCGAAAACGGCGAACCTGCCGGGGGTAGGCCCCTGATCCTGGGGGTTCGTGCAGCAGCGGCTTTCAGCATTGCCGAGGTGATGGGGCCGCCTGGAGCATGTGCTACCCGGAGGCTACGGGCGCGGCTTCGGGCGCCGGCGGGCTTCGTCGGGGTCGGTTGTGAACGTTGATTGGCCACCAGAACCAGCGGCCGGCCAGTGTGGCGGTGGCGGGGATGACCAGGGAGCGGACGATGAGTGTGTCGAGCAGTAGTCCGAGGCCCACGGCGGTGCCGATTTGGGCGATGTTGTGGGCGTAGGCGGCGAGCATGGCGAACATGGTGAATCCGAACACCAGGCCGGCGGTGGTGACCACGCCGCCGGTGTTGACCATGGCGCGGATGATGCCGGTTTTGATCCCGGCGGGTAGTTCTTCTTTGAACCTGGCCACCAGCAGCATGTTGTAGTCGGCGCCGACGGCGACGAGGAACACGAAGGCAACCGGGGCGACTGACCAGTGTAGGGGGTTGCCGATGATGTCTTGCCACACGAAGACGGTCAGCCCGAGCGCGGACAGGTAGGACAGTGCCACGGTGCCGATCACGGTGATCGCGGCGACCAGGCTGCGCAGCAGGATCAGGATTACGCAGAACACGAAGGCGGCCGCGGCCACCGCGCTGGTGATGAAGTCTTCGCGGGCGAAGGCCTCGATGTTGAGCAGGGTACCGCCGGGTCCGCCGAGACTGACGGTGCTGCCAGCCAGGGAGGTGTTTTTGATGGCCTGCAGTGCGGTCGGGATGACGTTGGCGCTGACGTCCATGGCCTCGCGGCTGAATCCTTCCATCTGGGGGGTGACGATCATCCGGGTCATCGTGCCGTCGGTGGAAAAGAAGTACGGCAGCGCGGATTGGAACAGCGGGTTGTCGAAGGCTTGGCTCGGCAGGAAGAACGACGCGTTGGGGTCGCCGGCGGCGAAGCTTTTGCTGAGTTCGCTGGTGAATTGGGTGATTTCGGAGATCTGCGGAGCCAGCATCTGCAGGGTGTTGCGCAGCGGGGCGGTCACTGCTTTGACCTGCGCGACGAAGTCCTTGAGGTTGGTGAGCTGGGGGGCGAGTTCGGGCAGCGTGCGGGCGAGCGAGTGTGTTCCGTTGACCAGCCCGCTGGTCAAGCCGTCGAAGCGATGCAGGTCGTTGACGAGGGAGAACCCCGTCAGTGCTGCTTGGCAGGGTTGGTTTTGCTGGCAGTTGGGAATCGAATCGATGAACGCGCGGGCGGGTTCGGCCGCCTCGCGCATCGAATCCAACTTGGTCACGACTGCGGCCAGTTCCTGTTGGAGTTCGGTTGCGGTGCTGTCGATTTGGGCTATTCCGCTGCTGCCCGCGCCGAGTGCGTGTTCGAGTCCGCGGATGGTCAACTCCAGCTGGCCTATTCGCCCGTTGAGAGCAGCTAGGTCATCGATGCGCTGGTCGAGAAGATCGGTCATCTGGGTCAGACGTTGGCCGATATAGCCGGCCTGCGAGGTCAGCGTGCCCTGTTGTAGTGGAGCGCCCAAGGGGCGGGTGATGCCTTGCACGTTGGAGATTCCGGGGATCGCCAGCACCGCGTTGGTCAGTTTGGCCAGCACGATCATGTCCGCGGGGTTGCGCAGGTCGTGGTCGGATTCGATCAGGAACACGCTCGGCGACATGATGTTGGGCGGCAGGTGCCGGTCGGCGGCGGCAAAACCCCGGTTGGCCGGGGAGTCGCCGGGCTGGGCGATGCGTTCGTTGTAGCTGGGGTGAAATGTCGGCAGCACCAGCAGCGCGAGGCTGAGCACCGCTAGCGAACCCACCAGGACCGGGCCGGGCCAGCGCACCACGCAGGTGGCGATACGTCGCCAGCGGCGCAGCGATTTGTCCTCGCGGGGTTCGAAGCACCCGAACCGGCTGCCCACCGCTAGCGTGGCCGGCCCTAACGTCAAGGCTGCGGCCAGGGTGACGACGATCGCGATGGTGCAAGGCAGCCCGGAGGTGCTGAAGATGGCCAGCCGGGTGAACGTCATGCACGCGGTCGCTCCGGCGATGGTCAGCCCGGATGCGGTGATGATGTGCTGGGTCCCGCTCAGCGCCGTGTAGTAGGCGCTGGTCGGGTCCTCGCCGGCGCGGCGGGCTTCTTGGTATCGACCTAGCAGGAAGATGCCGTAGTCGATTCCGGCGCCTAAGACGATCACCGCCATCAGGGCCGAGGCGAAGATGGACACCCCGATGAGGTGGTGGCTGCCGAGCAGCGCGACGAGTGGTCGTCCGACGCCGAGTCCGGCGCCGGCGACCAGCATCGGCATCGCCACCGTGATCGGTGAGCGGTACACCCAGAACAAGATGGCGCCGACGAGCCCTCCGCAGGCGATCAGCAACAGCAGGATCGAGTCGTTGATCGCGACGAGTTCGTCGTTGACGACCGCTGACGGTCCGGTCAGGTGCGCGGTGAGCCCGTGTGGTGGTGGGTTTTCGGCGATGATGTCGCGCATGGCCTGGGTGGACTGCATCGCCAGGGCGGTGCCCATGTTGCCGGCCAGGTTGATCAGCACGTAGGCGGTTTTGCCGTCGGCGCTTTCGTTGGCCGGGGCGAACTGCGGATCAGACCACAGGTCCATCGACGAGTTGACGTGGGTGGTGTCGGCATTGATCCGATCCAGCAGCGCCGAGTAATACCGGTGAGCTTGCGGGCCGAGCGGCTCATCACCTTCCAGCAGCAGGTAGACGAAGTTGTTGGTTCCCACCCCGCCGAAGTAGTCCCCCATCTTGGCGATGGCCTGCACCGAGGCGGCATCATCGGGCAGAAAGGACCGCGCGTGCTCTTTGATGACCGTCTCCAGTTGCGGGACGGCGAGATTGAGCGCTCCGGCCGCGCCCAGCCACGCCACGATGATGGGCAGGCCAAAGGTGTACAGCAGCCGGGCCAGGACAGGGCGGCGGGGCGGCGTCGCGGTATCGGCTCGGTGTGCGCGCCGCTTTTCCAGCACGCTCATGAGACCACCACTTTGCACGCCACCGCCGACGAGCCCGACCGCGATTCATCGAGGACCCGGCCGTCGATGCTGATGCGGCACGACAGCGGTGTGTTCTCTGTTTGCGCCATCAACCCGGTCGGGACGGTGAGGTGGCGGGTGTGCAGGGTGGTCTGCCAGGGCAGGGTGGTCGACACCTCCCGCACGGTGCCGTCGACGGCGAGATACGACACGACCACCGCGGTCCCCGCCGAGCCGTCCAGCTGGTACTCGACGGCCTTGTCGTTGAGCGGGCCGATCACCGGCGGGCGGGGCGAATGACCGACCGCCGGGTCGGGGATGTCGCTGAGCCGCAGGTGGGCGATAAACACTCCCGTGATACCCAACGTACCGGCTGCTACCAAATACACCCAGGCAGAACGCATCTCGTATTCCTTATGGTTGGCCGCGCCGGTCAGGAGGCGTGGTCGGTGAAGGCGATGCGGACCGAGACCGGCGCGCTTTGCAGCGCGCGGAAGGTCGCCGCGGCCAACCCGGCCAATGCGGGATGGGAGGCGAAGGTGCGTGCGCGTGCTGTGACGTCGTCGTCGGGTTCGAATGTTGCGATGCCGTCGCGCCACTGGTCGCGCTGGCGTATCCGGACCCGCGGGTTGGCGGTGATGTTGGCGGCCCACCCGGATCGGGTTCCGTGCTGGGAGATCACCCAGGCGCCGGTGTCGTCGAAACGGGCGGCGACCGGGACACGCCGCGGTTTGCCCGTCTTGCGGCCGATCGTCTGCAGCTCGGTGGCCAGCGTGGTGTTGACCCCGATCCGGTTGAGCGCCAACACGATGGGGTTGGCCAGATAGTGTCCAACCCAGCGCTCGACGCGGAACTTGCGGCGGGCCCGCGCCTCGGCGGCTCGTGTCATTGGGTATCTCCTGTCTGGTTGACCCGGGTGCCGGCGACCCACTGGGGTGCGCCCGACGACAACGGCGAATCCTGCAGTGTTGCCAGGTCGCTGGCGAAGGCTTGTTGGACGGTTTTCATCGCCGGCTGGAGTCCGGCGGTGAGGAAAGCCGCGAGTTCGTTGTCGAGGCCGGTGGGCAGGGGACGGCTGTTGGTGAAGTAGGTCAACCGCTTGATGGCCCGGATCGCCACGGGTGCGCGGCGGGCCAGCCGCGCACCGGTGTCTTGGGCGTGGGTGACCAGGTCGGCGTCGGGCACGATCGCGTTGACCAGGCCGACACCGAGGGCCTGCCCCGCGGTCAGCGGCGCGCCCTCGAGCATGTGCTCGAGGGCTTTGGCGGTGCCGATCAGTTTCGGCAGCCGCTGGGTACCGCCGCCGCCGGGGATCAGCCCGGCCAGGCTTTCGATCTGTCCCAGCCGGATGTTCGGGGCGTCGGAGACGAACCGCAGATCGCACGCGAGTGCGATCTCGTGCCCGCCGCCGGTGGTCGGGCCGTTGATCGCGGCGATATACACCGCGGCGGATCGGTTCATCCGCAAAATGGTGCGCCGCCACCGGTAGCCCCAGGCCACCGCCTGGGTGGTCGGACCACCGGCGGACTCGAGCAGCCGCAACGCGCCGGGGATCCGCAGCGCGGTACGGGTGGCCCGCCACAGCGCCCGCAGCACGACTTGCGGTGGCGGTGGCACCGCAATGGCGGAGATGCCGCCAATTTCTGCTGGATCGGCGTGGGTCAAAAACCGGCCCTCGACGCCGCCGGTGAGCACCACCGCGCCGACCGAGGCATCGCGGTCGACCGCGGCGGTCAACGTGTCCAGGTCGCGGATGAAGGCGATCGTGGCGAAATTCAGTGGCGGGCTGGCATAGTGTGCGGTGACCACGCGGCCGTGTTGTTCGACGGCCAGCGTATTCAACGCCAGGTCGGTTACCTTGCTCATGCGTGTCGCTCCTGCACGGTCATGGCTTGGTCGGTGGCCGTTTGCTTGCGGCCGAGGCCGCGGGAGGCGGTCAGCGGGTCGAAGTCGGCGGGCCAGTCGGTCAGTCGTGCCCGGTCCGTCAGCACCGTCCCGGCCAGGATCTCGGATTGCAGATCGCGGCCGGTGATCGCGCTGGCGGCATGCAATCCCGACAGCATGGCGCCTTCGGTGCCGGGCCCCCACGCGGTGCTGGTACCGGCCAGGAACAACCCCGCGATAGGGGTCGTGGTGCCCGGGCGCAGCGGGCCGTATTGGGACGGCCGGCAAGCCAGCCCGAACGCGTTACCGCCGCTGGTGTGGGTGAACCGCTCCTGGGTGGCCGGGGTTCCCAACTCGCTCCACACCACCTTGCCGGCCGCACCCGGATACACCTGCTCGATGCGTTGCAGCAGCCCGTCGGTGACGATCTGTTTGACCTCGCGGTAGCTGTCGCGGCGACGGTAGTCGCCGCCGGCTATGCCGCCGCCATCGATACCGTCGGCGCCCCACAGTCGAAGATTCGAGGGCGCGATGGTCTGCACCTCGATGGTGGCGTTGCCCGGCGGCGCGCTGCGCGTGTTGTGCGGGTCGCGGCGGGTGGAGCATTGCACGAACCCGACTTGGCGGCGCGCGAAGTCGCTGGCCCAGTCGACGGGGTCGCGGCGATCCGCGCCGAACAGCAGTTGGGAGGTCATGCGGTGCATTCGCAGCAGTGAGGTGGTGTCGTCCCAGCTCGGGATGGCGTAGAAGTTGGAGTTCGGGGTGTCGGTGACGTCGATCTCGACGCCGAAGACCGCGTTGATCAACGGCCACGACATCTTCCAGCGCTTGGCCCGCGTGGCCAGCGACCACGGCAGGTGCTCATAGCCGACCAGATCGCGGTAGGTGCGGATGATGTCGGCGTCGCTGACCACGACCGGGCTGCGGATCTCCTCACCGCCGGCGAGCCGCACCCCGGTGACCCGGCCCGCTTCGACGAGGATCCGGTCCACCTCGGCATCGGTGCGGACGGCCCCGCCGTGGGTTTGCACGACGTCGGCGAAGGCCGCCGACAACATCTGTCCCCCGCCTCGGGGGTAGTAGGCGCCGTCGCCGACGAAGTTCTGAAAAAAGCCGGCCATCGCCATAGTGCTCATGGTTTGCGGGATCCCGGCTAGCGCCCCGCATTGCACCGACAGCGCCATGATCGTGCGCGGCTTGAGCCCGCAGGCGGCCAGCACGGCGATGTAGGGCGTCGCCAGCCAGGAGGCGGCCGGGCCGCAGGCTCGTACGTAACGCAGCATCGCCGCGCGCGATGACGGCGTCACGGAGCGGTCGATGCCGTGCCCGAGGCGGCGCATGATCGCCACGAACCGGCGCAAGGCGCGCTCCTCGCCGGGGAAGGTAGCCAGCAGGTTCTCCAGGTAGGCGTCCCAACCGGCCGGCACCCGCAGCTGCAGATCCGGGCCGACGATGGTGTCGAAACCGCCCGTATCCAGAGGCAGCCACTGGATCCGGTCATCGAGACCCAGCCCGTGAAACAGCGTCGGCAGCTGCCCGCCGGGACCGCAGTCACCGATGTAGTGCACTCCGCAGTCGGCCTCCCAACGTCCGCGCCGCCGAAACACATGCGAGCTGCCGCCGATCACCTCGTAGCGTTCCAGCACCAGGGTGCGCTGCCCGGTGGCGGCCAGGTGCGCGGCGGCCGACAGCCCGCCCAAACCGGAACCGACCACGATCGCGTCCCATCCCGAAGTCGACATGGCCTAACCTTTCTCCGCGAAAACCTCCCGGCGAAACCTCGACTATACCGTCTGGTCTACTTGCCCGGAAGGGTAGTAGACTACTCGGTATACTGCAATCAATCCGGTCGTGAGGAAAGGTGAGGGCAATGGCGGCACGCGACCGGCTCATCGCCAGTGCCATCGCGTTGCTGCAGCGCAACGGCGTGGCCGGCACTGGGATCGCCGAACTGCTCAAGCACAGCGGGATCGCCCGCCGCTCGGTCTATCTCAATTTTCCTGGCGGGAAAGCGGAACTGATCGCCGCCGCCGCCAAATCCGCGGGTCAGGCGATCTCGGAGGTGATCCGCGGCTTCGCCACCGAGGCTGACCCCGTCTCGGCGGTCGAGGCATTCGTCGCCTTGTGGAAGGACATCCTGACCGGCAGCGACTTCGACGCCGGGTGCCCGATCGTCGCCGCAGCCCTGGGCCGCGCCGAAGCCCCCGCCGCCGCCGATATCGCCGGCGAGCAGTTCACCGACTGGGAATGCCTGCTGGCGACCCGGCTCGAAGCGGCCAACGTCCCCGCCGAAACCGCTGCGCAACTGGCCACCACCACCATCGCGGCGATCGAAGGCGCGGTAATCATGTCACTGGCCACCAAATCGGATGTCCCACTACAGCGCACCGGGGCACTGCTCGCCGACCTCGTCGCACAGCACACGCGACCGGCCGCCGCCCGGCGCCAGGCCCCCGGCAAGCAGGCGACAACCTAACCACAATGACCGATCAGCCCATGAGGTGAATGAACGCCGGCCAGGAAGGCCCCCACTCGTTCTCGAGCACCGCCCGTGCGGACACGCCATCACGCCCACCATGGTCTGCGGGCACAGTCAGACACTCCTCGACCCTCACGACCGCTTGAGTCCGGGCGCGGACCCTTGCAATGGGACCCTCTGTCCCATTAAATTGGGTTCACCAGTTCACCGCATGCGGATGGAGACGGTCAGGTGCTACGGGAGAAACTTCTCGATAGGCAACCGGTGAGCGAGGAATACCTGCAGACATTGCAGATTCTGTCGGAGGGATCGGTGCGACGTCACTTCGATCCCCACCTTGACATCGAGTGGGACTCGGCCGAGATGATGGTCGACCCCGACGATCCGCGTTGGGTCCTCGATCCGCAACGCGATTCCTTGGGTGCGACGTCGTGGTACCAGTCGTTGCCGCTGCAGCGTCGGATCGAGCTCGGCAGGTGGTCGATCGCCAACACCGTCAAGGTCGGGGCGGCCTTCGAGACGATGTTGATCCGGGCAATGATGCAGTACCTGGCCAAGCTGCCCAATAACTCACCCGAGTTTCGATACTGCCTGCACGAGATCACCGAAGAGTGCAACCACATCCAGATGTTCCAAGAAGCGGTCAACCGCATCGGCGCCGACGTGCCCGGCATGCGGCCGTGGTTTCGCCGACTCTCACCACTGATCGGGCTGATCGGCGGAATGCTTCCCGTCGCGATGTTCTTCGGGATTCTGGGGGGCGAAGAACCCATTGATCATCACCAGAAACAGGTGCTGCGGTCGGACGCAGATCTGCCGCCGGTCGTCTTGCGCACCATGGAGATTCACGTTGCTGAGGAGGCGCGGCATATCTCGTTCGCGATGGAGTACGTCCGGCAGTACTACCCGCGGTTGTCGCGGTGGCGCCGGGGGTTCTACTCCATCCTGGCGCCGTTATGGTTGCGATACGTGGTCACTCAGATCATGGCGCCGCACCCGAACATGGTGAAGCAATTCGACATCCCGCGCCAGGTCGTCCGGGAAGCCTTCTGGAACGGTGCAACCGGCCGTCGCCTGCTCGCCGGTTACCTGCGTGACACGCGAACGCTCGCCGGCGAACTCGGCATGTTGAATCCGATCGCCGCGATGCTGTGGAAGAAGTTGGGTGTGTACGGAGATTTTTCCCGATACCGGGGCGAACCCGACCGTTCCCACTACGTGGCGTGATCACGGTTGGCCACCTGATCTGCCAAGCGGGACAGCATCGTCGATACTTCTGCGGTCGGGTCGACTTCTAGTCCGGCGCCGCGCGCCGCGCCGGCGATCAGGTACCAGGTGTAAGCGGACAAATCCGAAACTATCTGCGGCAGCGTGCGCGGCGGATCCGGGTCTTGGAGGTGCTCGCTCAACGCACCCTCCACCATCGACACGACTGCATTGGGAATGGACGCCACGACCTCGGGTTCGATATGAACCGATGCCGCAATCGCATCGAGCAACTCTTTGGCGCGCCCGGCAATCCGACGCTTGACGCTGGTCAGTGCATCCACGCCAGAGGGGTCGTCATGCCGCGGCCCCCTACGGGCCAGGTCGATCCACCGAGGGTGCGCGGCCATGAAATCTGCCACGGCCGAGATGGTGCGCGTGACCACATCGGCGCCTGACCCCTTGGACAAGTCGAGTTGAGCGTCGAGCGAGTCGGCGAACCGATCGGTCATGTAAGAACGCATCCACGCGAACAAGTCGTCGCGCCCGTCGAACTGCCGATACACCACCGACTTAGCCAGTCCCGCACGCTGGGCGATGTTGCGCACCGTGGGCTCGACGCCCGCCGGCGCTTCCTCGAGAAGCGCTAATGCTGCATCGAGAATGAGTTGGCGCCGCCGGGTATTGTGCTCGTGCCACCGCCGCCCGTAGTTGAGCACTCCAGCGGCGACGATTGGGACGCCTCGACTCATGAGGTAGAGCCTTGCAAACGACCGATACCTTGACAAACATGTGGGATCGGCCCCCCGTTTACGCGTCAATTGTGGAACGTGCTCCTTCAGGTACTCGTTGGCGAACGAGATGTGACGAGCTCGCGCAGCGCCACTGAACCGGTCATGTCCGGGATGAGGCCGAATTTGCCCTCCATGATGGAGGATTCGCAATCCGGTGTGGTGTAGCGGAAGTCGGCGGCCAACGCGAGCTGGAAACCGGCGCCGTAACAGTATCCGTCGACGCCGGCGATGACCGGCACGGGCAGGCGGCGCCAGACTCAGACCGCTTCCCGGAACAGCTTTGTTCGCCGTCCCAGCCATTTATCGGCCGCCCGCGGCTGGCTGAGCATGGACTCGTCGCGGAACACCGCGAAATCCAGGCCGGTGCAGAACGCCTGCCCGGCGGGCTGTAGCAGGACTGCCCTTACATCGCGGTCCTCGTTGATTTGTTTGGCCGCTGCGACCAGGGCGCGCAGCATCGCGAAATCGAGCCCGGTGTACTCGTCGGGCGATTCAACGTGACGTAGCCGATCTGGCCGCGGACCGCGACAAGGACACTCTCGGTCACGCTGCGCCATCCATCTTTCGGGTCATCGGCGGGGCTTGTCCGGTCGCACCGCGAGCCCGCATTGTTCGCCGAGGGCGACGAGTGTGTCGGGGCCTAGCGCGACGAGTGGGCCGTGCACACCGGCGGGGTGGTCTGTGCCGGTGGCGAAGTGCAGCGCTGCGCGGGCGAGCAGGTCGGCAGTCAGCTCGTAGGGGCCGGGCGCATCGATGATCAGTTCCGACAGGATGTTGCCGGCGCTGTCGCGGGTGCGGGCGGCGGCGCTGATGCGGGTCGGCAGGGTCGGCAGCTGCTCGGCGTAGGGCAGATGCCGGGCCAGTGTTGCCGTTATGCGGCGCACAATGCGGTTCGTGGTCAATGGACCGCCGAATCGGCTCGCGTAATGGATCGGTGTGGCGGCCGCGCCAAACCAGCCGAGACCGACGTCGACGCGGCGCAGGTGCGGCAGCACCTCGGGCAGGCCGAAGTGTTCGGATCCTCCGATCGTGATCGCGGTGTGCGTTTGGCCCGCCATGTCGAATTTCAGCAGATTGGCACCCGTGCGTTCGACCGTGAGACCGAACGGGTCGCCGGTGTTCGCGCGGTAGGCGAACGACGGTGTACCCAGGACCTGCACCAGCGACTGGCGGGTGCCGGGGGTGGTGGCTGTGGACATCATTTCGCGCTGCGAGGGCCGACGGTACGGGTTGGCCGCGCCGGCGACGTAGCGCCACAGGAAATAGCCCACCTCGACGGCGGCGGCGTGCTCGCCCCCCTCACGCGCGGCCAGCCAGCCGGCGACATTGCCGGGGACGTAGTCGTAACCGAAAGCCGGGATGAGCAGTGCGCCGCTGGCTTTTGCGTCATCGGAGACGGTGCGGAACATCCAGTCGACAAACGGCGGTTCGCCGGTCGAATCCAGATACACCGCACCCGCGCGTGCCGCGCTGCGGGCGGCTTGGCGGCCGAGGTCGACAAACGGGCCGACGGTGGTGAGGACGACGTCCCCGGATTTGAGAACTCCGTCGAGTGCACCCGGCACGGCCGTATCGGCCTCGACAATCTGGCACTCGACGCCGACAGTGCGGGCCTGGTGGCCCAGGCGTTCGGCGCTACGGCCCACCAGAACGATCTCGGTTTCGGACGCGGCGGCGAGGTTGGCAAGGGTGCGCGATCCGGTGTAGCCGGTGGCTCCCAGCAAGATGATGCGGTTCAAGGTGTCCTCCTGGGGAGCTATTCGGGGTGCCCTTGCTGCGGGGCGAACTAAGCCTTGTCGCCAAGGTGAGTGTGTGGCTACGCTGGTATACCGATCGTTCTACCAAATTTGCACAGCGATTGGCAACCACTGCCGACCCCGCAGACGCAGAAAGGCAAACAGCCATGACCCATCAGTCGCCCGACGTCCATGCAGATTCCGCCCTGTTGCGCGCGACGTTGCGCATCGGCGGCGCGCTGGTTGTGGTGTTCTTCCTGACAACGCCGCTGGCCACCACCGGCGTGATCGCTCACGACAGTTTCCTTGGCCGACGCGTCCTGTGGGGACATGGCGGCAACGAGTACCTGATCATGCTCGCGGTGATCAACATCGTCCTCGGCGCGTATCTCTTCTGGTCCGCTCGCAACCCGTCGCGCTACTGGCTCGCCATCGATATCTTCCTGGTCGCCGAGACCGTCCACCTGGCATCCATGGTGGTGATGGCGCTATCGCCGGAACACCACATGCACTGGCTCGGCGACGTGACGGGGCCCGTGATCGGGTTGATCGTCTTGGCGGCCATCTGGCTGCCAAGACGCTCCGCGGTCATCGCCGCCGGCAACGGGTAACTGGCACCTGAGATCCGCGATAGATCACGCAGCCGCGGGCAGGCGGGCTCGCCGGCATCCGAGTTCGCCCGCGTTCCCGAACCCATGGGATCACGTTCCCGCCCTGCCAGAGTGACTGTCGCGGAACAGCACTCAAATAGTTTTCGAGACGCCGCGCCTTCACCCCGTGGTCTACGCGAACTTCTCAACGCGCTCTAGGGCCGTAATGCCAGTGATGCCGCGATGGGCAACGGTACGCGCTTTAGCGCAGGAACAGAGCTATCTGGACAACTCGTGGGTGGTCGGTGTCAGCCGACCGCAAACGAGGCCTTGCCGTCAGTAAGGTGTGGTTTCACTCGGATGAGACCAGTCCGCGGGCCTTTGCGATCTGCCAGGCCGCAGCCAGGTTTTCGGTACGGCTGCGTGCGGCCACGTGGCCCAGATAGCGACTGTGGCGGTCGTTGTTGCTCTGCCAACGTAACTCGGCGTAGATCCTGTTGTACTTGACCTGCAGTACGACTCGTCCAAGTGCACGCGCATCCTCGGCAATGATGCGTCGCTCCCGGCCACCGGCGGCGGCGTCCTGTTCATCGGACAGCATCTGCTTGGTCGAATTGGGCAGTGGACGCCATTGCTCGTCTCGGACCGGATTGCGATTCCACGCCGACACGAACGTGGTCGCGTTAGACCAGGGTCAGCTTTCGTGGAGCGGGCATGTTTGGTTGCTGGCCAGCGCCGAACAGTTCCATGCGCTCCTCAGTGGTTAACAGGGTGACGGCGTCGAGATCGCTGTCGTTAAAGCCGGCGGCGCCGAGTTGGTCGCGGATATGGGCGACCAATCGTGGTTCTTCGTGCGCCACGCCGGGCCTGTCGCCGTAGACGCGGCCGGTTTCGTTGAGAATACGGAACATGGCCCGGTAGTGGTAGTCAGACAAGATGCCGCGCTCGTGTGCACGCATCACCAACGAGGGAACGCTGATACCCCAACGGATTCGCAGTTCGTCTAGTTCGTAAGGAGTGCGCGGCGACACCCGCGCCAGGTCGTGCTCGATATCGGCGTAGGGAGCCAAAAATTCTGCGGCAAAAGACGTTGCTCGCCGCTCGACCGTGGCAGGGTGCGCAAGAGTCATCGCATCCATCACCAGGTGGCCGAGCTCGTGAGCCAGTGTCAATCGGAGCCGATCGGCCGGCAACGCTCGATTGACGTAGATGACGTGTGGATGAAATTCATTGGCGCGCAGACTTACTGCATCAACATCATTGTCGGTGAACGGTGCGGAGACGACAAACACCCCGGCACTTTCCAACAACCCGGTTAGGTTGGTGACCGGTCCGGAAATGCGCCAGTAGCGGCGCAGTATCTGGGCGACGGTGATCTCCCCGAACTCGGCGGCGTAATCGTCGGGATCGAGCGCCGGCAGACAGATCGCCGGATCGAGGTCGATGTTCGCGACGATGCGACCGATACGCATGGCGGCGATGTTGGCATCTGCAAGGACACGGTCGCGTTTCCACTCCGCAGCACTGGCCTTGGCGCGGAAGTGCGTCCCTTCAGCCGGTGATCGCCGGTAGGGCACGCACAGCAACTCGGGCTGGCAACCCAGCGCCTGAGCGTAATCGCGCAGGGGTTTACCGGCCAACGGAAGCAGGCCAGCCTCCACCCGCGTGACATGAGACGGTGAGAAACCAGCCAATTCAGCCAGACGCTTCATGGGCCAGCCCCGCGACAGGCGCATCAACTGCACGATCACGCTGTTGGCCTCAGCAAACTCGACACCGCTGGAAACCGACTGCGACACCATGCCTCCGTCTAACCTGCCAGGCGGATTTCGCCCAGCCTAGCTTGCACCCCACCTCGGGCGCGGGAGAAACCCCGGTCCCAGCGCTGCCCAATTCGTATTGGTTGCGGTACGGGAATGTAATCCTGCCGCACTGCCCGCTGTTGTCCCGGTGGCCGACCGGAACCGGTGATGCCGACTCCCCGCGCGGCTGCCCTCACAATCCCACCATCCCAGCGGGGTACGACACGCCCGACGTACGCGCTCCCACCCTAAACCTTCCCATGGTCTGCAAGATTTTCACCAATAGGGGAGGTTTGGCCGTGACTGCACAGGATTCGCAGCCATCGGCAACGGGCAAGGCATTCGTCACCCGCCGCGAAGCCAAGAGGGTGATGCGTCAGCTCTACGTCGGGATCGGCGCACTGCTGCTGGCCGCAGTCGACGAGTGGGACAGCTACGTCGAAAGTCACAACGCGCCGATGCGCACCGCGCTGACACCGCTGGCGCGCGGCTATCACATCGCATCGACGCTGGCGGCGTCCATCGACGTGTGGCTGAGCACGCCCGGAAAGCACCCGCGACGGCACGTCGCCCGCAAGCCGTACGCGTGGCCGGAAGTCAACTGCCGGGGCAGACTCAACCTCATCGTCCACCACGAGGAAATGGAACCCACCAACGATCGACGATCGGCATACCGCCTCCCAAGCTCAAGAAAAAACCGGTGTGGTGCCGTCGTTCCGGTAACCTCGGTGCCAGTTGTGTCGGCGGCGACGGCAGTCAAATTCATCACAACCAATATCATCGATCCCCGGACCCCCAAGCAGGAGGCCGGGCCACCAACGCCCGCCGACGGGACGGCGCTGACCAGCACCCCACGAGTGCCGGTGAAACCAGCCCGAATGACGCGGGAACCGACGTTCACACCGCACCCGCGGCCTGAACCGACGACGCCCGAGAAGGGCGGTGTCGAACACTCACCAGGTATTCGACACGCTTTAATCACCCGCGACCTGGCCCGGTTGGCGCACGCCAACCACCTCAAGCCGAACCAACTCCGTGCGTCGACTGGCTGGCGATTGCCAGCGGCCAACCACCGCAGGTGCTGTGTGCCCGTCTGCGGGGACTTTCCGCCGGCGACCGCGATTTCAACCGCCAGGCATACCAGTCCCGCCCAATGTGTCGACTCTGCATGGCCCGACGCGGAATCGATCAACCCGTCTGCTGCTGGCTTCCCATGCACGTCACGGTCTGCCACTGCCACCAACGGTGGATCGGACCGCTGTCGCGCACCCTCGACGACCAGAAAGACCTCCGCAACCAGCCCCACGTACTCGCCGCGAGCCGCAGGCACAGCGCCATGGTTCGCCGGTACGGCACCCAGCACAGCATCACCGCACTGCGCCAATCTCGCCACATCCTGACCTACTGGGCCAACGCCGAGAAGTCCGCCGCGGCCCCGATCCTCGGCACCACACTGGCTGCTCACATCGCCGCGTACGCAGACATAGTCGAGGTCGCCTGGGTGCTCACCGGATATACCGATCGCGTACGCCAGCCGATCAGCGCGACAGGCGCCGGCTGGCCCAGCTACCTGCTACGGCAAATCAATCAACGCACCGGCCGTCTCCACGGCGATCCCGGACCGCTGCAGGACTGGGTCAACCACCAACGGCTCATCGCGGCGATCTGAGCGTCCGCGCCGCCGACGCCGACCGTGAGTGCCTCTCGTCTCGGAGGTGGCCGTTGGCAGCGTGATTCGCTACCCGAGCGATGGTTTCGTGTCAGCGGGTAGGAGCTGGGTGATCAGGGCGTGGATGCGGTTGGTGATGTCGTCGCGGATGGAGCGGACGACCTCAAGGGGTTGGCCGGCTGGGTCGGGCAGTTTCCAGTCGCGGTAGGTGACTCCCGGGAAGTAGGGGCAGGTGTCGCCGCAGCCCATGGTGATCACGACGTCGCTGGTCTGAACCGTGTCAGCAGTTAGCACCTTGGGAGTGTTGGTGGTGATGTCAATGCCCAGTTCGGCCATGGCGGCCACAGCGCCCGGGTTGATCTGATCGGCGGGTTCGGTACCGGCGGAGCGGACTTCGATGCGGTCACCGGCCAGGTGGGACAGCAGTGCGGCCGCCATTTGGGAGCGTCCGGCGTTATGGACGCAGACGAACAGGACGCTGGGTTTGTCGGCCATCAGCGGGCACCGCTTGGTTCGGGCTGGGATCGAAACAGGCGGGTGCGCAGCGCCAAGGACACGTAAACCAACCCGACCAGCACGGGTACTTCGATGAGTGGGCCGACGACCCCCGCCAGGGCCTGCCCGGAGGTCACGCCGTAGGTGGCGATCGCCACGGCAATGGCGAGTTCGAAGTTGTTGCCGGCGGCGGTGAACGCCAACGTGGTCGTGCGCCGGTAACCCACTTTCAGGACGGCGCCGAGCAGGTAGCCGCTGGCCCACATGATCGCGAAGTAGGCCAGCAACGGGACCGCGATGCGTGCCACCTCGAAAGGCCGGGAGGTGATTTGGTGACCTTGCAAGGCGAACAGGATCACGATGGTGAACAGCAGCCCATACAGCGCCCACGGGCCGATACGGGGCAAAAACTGCGACTCATACCAGGGCCGGCCCTTGACTCGTTCACCGAGGCGGCGGGACAGGTACCCGGCCAGCAGGGGAATGCCCAGGAAGATCAGCACGGATTTCGCGATCTGCCACGGCGAGACCTCGATCCCGGTTTGGGGCAGGTGAAGCCAACCGGGCAGCACCGACAGGTAGAACCAACCCAACGCGGCGAACATGAGCACCTGGAAGATCGAGTTCAACGCGACCAGCACCGCGGCGGCTTCGCGATCCCCGCAGGCCAGGTCGTTCCAGATGATGACCATGGCGATGCAGCGGGCCAACCCGACGATGATCAACCCGGTACGGTACTCGGGCAGATCGGGCAGCAGCAGCCACGCCAGGGCGAACATCACTGCCGGCCCGATCAGCCAGTTCAACACCAGCGAGGACATCAGCAGTTTGCGGTCGGAGGTGACCTCGCCGAGCTGGTCGTAGCGGACTTTGGCCAGCACCGGATACATCATCACCAACAACCCGGCCGCGATCGGCAACGAAACCCCGTCGACCTCAATAGCGCTGAGACCCGCTCCCAGGCCGGGCACCAGCCGCCCCAGCAGCAGACCGGCAGCCATCGCTACCCCGATCCACACGGGCAAGAACCGGTCCAGGGTGGAGAGCTTGGCGGCCACCGCGGGTGCAGCAGTCGATACGGCGGTGTCGCTCATTGGATTCCCTCCCGGTGGCGCGAAGCGGTTGGCCGCGTCGCTGGGCACATGTCAACGTGACGTGGTTCTGGCGGGGTGGCGCGAGTGTGTTCTCTGCGGCGCCTCAATCAAAGGCGGCAGTAGGTTTGGTCGCGCCGATGATCGCGCCGTGCATCCCTTCGGCGACTTCATGGGTGAACGTGACGGTGGCATGGGCGAATCCGACCTCGGCCAGCCCGTCAAGGTACTCCTGCTTGGATAACGCTCCGGCGATGCAGCCGACGTAGGAGCCGCGTTCGGCACGCTCGGCCGCGCTGAGGTGATCTTCGGCGACGACATCAGAGATCCCGATCCGCCCTCCTGGGACCAGGACGCGGAACATCTCGGCGAGCACGGCGGGTTTGTCGGCGGACAGGTTGATCACACAGTTGGAGATCACCACATCCACCGCGGCGTCGGGCAGCGGGATGTCCTCGATGGTGCCCTTGCGGAACTCGACGTTGGTGGCGCCGGCCTTGGCCTTGTTCTCCTCTGCGAGGGCGAGCATTTCGTCAGTCATGTCGACTCCGTAGGCAAACCCGTTCGGACCCACCCGGCGCGCCGATAACAGCACGTCGATGCCGCCGCCAGAGCCGAGGTCGAGCACGCGTTCACCGGGATGTAGGTCGGCGACCGCGGTCGGGTTGCCGCAGCCCAAGCTGGCTGCGAGTGCTTCGGCGGGAATCGCGGAGTGCTCGTCGGCGTCGTAGAGGCCGGCGCCGAAGATGGTGCCGATTTCAGCCGAATCGCTGGACCCGCAGCAGCTTGCCGCGGTCAGCACCTCGCTGTTGGTCGCGCCGCCGCTGATTGCGGTGGCGGCCGCACCGTAGCTCGTCCGGACCTGATCGCGCAGCTCGTTGTGTTCAGTGGTCATCCGACCCCACTCCTTTCATCGACAGGTATCTATGGATGCAGTGTGCACGAACCATCGATACCTGTCAATGCGTGTGTCATACTGTGCGCATGCCCGCCAACATCGCATCCGCAACCGAGCGTCATGGCTCGCTGCTCGTAGCCGACCTTGGGTCGTGCTGCGGCCCGATCACCGACGGCGTGCTGGACACGGCGGCTGCCGAGCGGCTGGCCGGCGTGCTTAAGGCGCTGGCCGAGCCCACCCGGCTGCGGCTGGTGTCGCTGATCGCCGGCCATGACGGCGCCGAGGCGTGTGTGTGCGATCTGACCGCGCCGGTCGGCCTGACCCAGCCGACCGTGTCGCATCACCTCAAGGTCCTCGTCGAGGCCGGCCTGCTCGAACGAACCCAGCGCGGCAAATGGGCCTACTACCGGTTGGCGCCCGCCGCCCTCGACGCGCTGGCCGGGGTGTTCGCCCACACCGGCAGCCGCTGACACCACCCGGTTCGGTGAACGCGGACGCTCAGCCAGGGTTGCGCTCCGGCGGGGCTCACCCCAAGGCCCAGATGCCTCAGGTCATATGAAAATCCAGCCTTTCAAGCCAGCACCGGATTTTCACATGATCTGAGGCAATGCAGCTCAGAATCCGTCCCGTGCCTCACCTCAAATGAAAACGGACATCCGGCGCGCACAATTAAGGGCGCATTCGGTGAGTAGCCGTTCGTTGTGCGACACCGAGATGCGTTGGAAGGTGATTGCAGCTAGAAGAACGGATCGTGCGGGCCCCGCTTCGTCGAGGGGCTCGTCGGCAACCGATAACCCGATGTGCTGGAAGGGATCACACGCCAGTAAACCCACGTCCCGGACCAAGATGCTGCACCCCACGTCGCCATCCAGGTGATCCCGCAGCCGAACCACACATTGCCGGGGACCAGGAGCCCGACGAGATAGGACGCAACATCTTCGCGTTCCGAAAACGGCCCATGGACGTTCCGGCACGCAGGGATGAACCACAGCAACCAGCACCGTCGGGGTTTTCAACAGGTCCGCGAGGGCGGGGGACCTGTCGAGATAGGTGTTGAAAACTCTAGTGGATCACCACCGGTTGGCGGCGTGGGGTCGAACGGGCATGTCGACAGCCGTCTGGAGCGGTGCTGGTGATAGCTGTGCGCTTGCCGTGCTATGTGAGGCGCATGGGACTGAATGGAGGGCAGACGGGTCCCTTGGGGGGTGTTCAGGCCGCGGCGGGTTGGTGTTGTCGTTGGTGGAGGTAGGCGGCGATTGCGTTGCGGCCCAGGGCGAAACCGATCATGACGCTGTGTTGTCGGGTGGCGGTGTGTGCGGTCATGCGTCCTCCGTAGAGGGTGCGG
>NZ_MLQM01000098.1:0-19624 GCF_001854525.1 Mycobacterium talmoniae | reverse complement strand
CATCCAATGCCGGCGGCACCCGGCCCGGCTGCAGCTGGCTGGGCCGCGGCGGCGGCGCCGTCAAATGCGCGCCGACCGCTTGTTCCACGCTCTGGGCCCGAAACGGCGGCGCCCCGATCAAACACTCGGCCAACACGCAGGCCAGCGAATACACGTCGGCGCTGGAGGTGATCTCGTTGCCGGAGAACCGTTCCGGGGCCATGTAGTTGTAGGTCCCCATCGCCGTCCCGGTTTGGGTCAGCCCCGGGTCGGCGGCCGCCCGGGCGATGCCGAAATCCACCAGGTAGGCGAAGTCGTTGCCGGTGATCAGGATGTTTTCCGGTTTTACATCGCGATGGGTCACCCCGGCGGCGTGCGCGGCGTCCAACGCCTCGCCGATCTGGCGCACGATGGCCACCGCCCGGGCCGGGGTCAACGGTCCGGATCGCTTCAGCAGCGTCGACAGATCGGTGCCGTCGATCAGCCGCATATCCAGATACAGCAGCCCACCGATCTCGCCGTAATCGTGGATCGGCACCACATGGGGTTCGGTCAACCGTCCCGCCGCGTCGGCCTCCCGCTGCATCCGCGCCCGAAACACCGGGTTACCGGAGAACTGCTCGGAGATCAGCTTCAACGCCACCACCCGGCCCTTGCGGGTGTCCTCGGCCTCATAGACCTCACCCATGCCGCCGCGGCCCAGCAGCCGCAGCAGCCGGTACGGCCCGAATTGGGATCCGAGCCGCGACCCTCGCCCGGTGTCGTTCACCGTCGCCGCTCCCTTCGCCTGGCAACCACCCGACGATGACCTCTCATCACGAGATGGCGTCCACCGCAGACGACAGCTTGTCCTGGAACGACTTCGGCAGCGGAATGGATCCGTACTGGTCCAAGCCGTCTTGACCCGGCCCGATGGCGGCCTGCAAGAACGCTTTGACCGCGGGGCCGGTCGACGGGTCCGGGTACTTCGAGCAAACGATCTCGTAGGTGGCCAGCACGATGGGATAGGCACCGGACTGGGTGGGCTTGTAGAACGACGACGTGTCCAGCACCAGGTCGTTGCCCTGTCCCTGGAACTTGGCGCCGGCGATCGTCTTGCCGACCGAGTCGGTGGTGATCGTCACCGGATCCGGGCCCGCCGAGGTGATGATCGAGGCCATGGTCAGCTGCTTGCCCACCGCGAACGACCACTCGTTGTAGGTGATCGAACCGTCGGTGCTTTGCAGCAGCGCCGACGTGCCGTTGTTGCCCGCGGCGCCCTGACCGACGCCGCCGTTGAACTCCTCGCCGGCCCCTTTGCCCCACGCGCCGTCGGAGGCGCCGTCGAGGTATTTCTGGAAGTTGGCGGTGGTCCCGGACTTGTCGCTGCGGAAGATGACGGTGATCGGCGTCGCGGGCAGGTTGGTGCCGTGGTTGAGCCCCGCGATCGCCGGGTCGTTCCAGGTGGTGATGGCGCCGTTGAAGATCTTCGCGGTGGTCGGCCCGTCCAGGTTCAGCGACGTCACGCCGTTGATGTTGTAGGTGACCGCGATCGGACCGAACACCACCGGCAGGTCCCACGCCGGCGAACCGCACCGCGCCGACGCCCGATCGGTCTCGCCCTTGGACGGATCCAACGCCACGTCGGAGCCGGCGAAGTCGGTTTCGTTGCCGATGAACTGCTCCACGCCTTTGCCGGAGCCAATTGCGGCGTAGTCCACGGTGGAGCCCGGGCAGGCGCGGATATAGGCGTAGACAAATTGTTCGATCGCGTTCTCTTGCGCGGTCGACCCGCTGGCCTTGAGTTTCTTCTTGCCGCCGCAGTCCACATTCGCGCTGGCCCCAGATGACGAGTCGGTTGAACCGCCACCGCACGCCGATAACACGGTTACGCTGATGGCCAGCAAGCTCAGCGCGACCCCAAATCGGTTGAACTTCACGGAACTCCTCTTACAAGCCAAGGTGACAGCCACATTACACGCCGGCACTGATCGCACCGGGTCATTGCTCGTTCCGACACGTCGGCGCCCGCGGACCAATTCGGCCGGGAAACCCCACGTCGACCATTCGGTTTGGTTCGGGTTGCGGTGGCCGCCACAGATTTCCGGGCAGCCGGTCACGCGGGTGCTCGACGGCCACCGACCTGGCGGAAGTAACGCCGGCGTCCGGGCGGAACGAAGTAGCATGCGTAGCTAAATCGCGGCACAAACTAAGGGGCCGGCGTGAAGGGTCGTTTGCGTGCGTTGTGGGCCGTATCGGCCACCGCGCCACTGGTTCTGGCCGCAGCGGCCTGCGGGTCGACCGCAACCGAGGGTTCGTCGAATCCGGCGGCCGGCGGTCCGGTCGCCACGACACCGGCGTCGGCACAGATCACCCTGTCGGAGACCGGCAGCACCCTGCTCTATCCGCTGTTCAGCGATTGGGCCGCGGCCTATCGCCAGCAGTACCCCAACGTCACCGTCACCGCGCAGGGCAGCGGGTCGGGGGCCGGGATCTCCCAAGTGGTTGCCGGTGCCGTCAATATTGGCGCGTCCGACGCCTACCTGTCCGAAGGGGACCTCAAAGAGCACGCCGGGCTGATGAACATCGCGCTGGCGATCTCGGCCCAGCAGGTCAACTACAACCTGCCCGGCGTCCACCAGCACCTGCAGCTCAACGGCAAGGTGCTGGCCGCCATGTATCAGGGCAAGATCAAAACCTGGAACGACCCGCAGATCGCCGCCCTCAATCCGTCGGTGCCGCTGCCCGCCACCCCGGTGGTGCCGCTGCACCGCTCCGACGGCTCCGGGGACACCTTCTTATTCACCCAATACCTGGCCAACCAGGATCCCGACGGCTGGGGCAAATCACCCGGCTTCGGCACCACCGTCGCCTTCCCCGACGTGCCCGGCGGGCTGGCCGAAACCGGCGACGGCGGCATGGTCACCGGCTGCGCGGCCACCCCCGGCTGCGTCGCCTACATCAGCCTCTCCTCGCTGGACGCCACCGACCAAAATGGGCTGGGCGAGGCCAGGTTGGGCAACGCCGCCAGCCGCTATCTGCTGCCCACCGCGAAGAGCATTGCGGCTGCCGCGGCCGGCTTCGCCGCCAAAACCCCGGCCAACCAAGCGATCTCGCTGATCGGTGGTTCCGCACCGGACGGCTACCCGATCGTCAACTACGAATACGCGATCGTGAACAGCCAACAACCCGATGCGGCCACCGCGCAGACCGTGCAGGCATTCCTGCACTGGGCGATCACCGACGGCAACAAGCCCACCTTCTTGGACAAGGTGCACCTGCAGCCGTTGCCGGCGCCGGTGGTGAAGCTGTCCGCCGACCAAATCGCCAAAATCACCGGGCAGAAGTAACGATGTCCGCGGCCACGACGAAGATTCTTGCGGTGCTTGCCGAAGCGGCGCCGCGAACCGGGATAGGAAGGGTGGCGCAAGAAGTAGCATGGCGGTAATGCATCCCGAACAGCGCGACACCGAAACCGGCGATGCCCCGGCCATGTCGGCGGTCGATCTCACCCTGGGTTTCGGTGCGAAAACCGTGCTCGACCGGGTGAATCTGCAGTTTCCCGCGGCAGCCGTCACGGCCATGCTCGGGCCGACCGGTTCGGGGAAGACGACGTTACTGCGCACCCTGAATCGGATGAACGACAAAGTCTCCGGATACCGCTACAGCGGTGAGGTGCTATTGGGTGAGCGCAGCATTTTCAATGTCCGCGACCTGATGGAGTTTCGCCGCAGTATCGGCATGCTATTTCAGCGCCCCAATCCGTTCCCGATGTCGATTAGGGACAATGTCGTTGCCGGGGTGCGCGCCCACAAGATGGTGCCGCGCAAGGAATTCAAGAACGTCGCCGAGGCGCGACTCACCGAGGTCGGTCTGTGGAACGCGGTCAAGGATCGGCTCGGCGATTCCCCATTCCGGTTATCCGGCGGCCAGCAGCAGTTGCTGTGTTTGGCCCGGGCGCTGGCGGTCAACCCGA
Organism: Mycobacterium talmoniae; assembly: GCF_001854525.1. Classification (NCBI taxonomy): domain Bacteria; kingdom Bacillati; phylum Actinomycetota; class Actinomycetes; order Mycobacteriales; family Mycobacteriaceae; genus Mycobacterium; species Mycobacterium talmoniae. Next base: position 15,690 of record NZ_MLQM01000098.1, on the reverse strand, counting down.
AGGTGCTGCTGCTCGATGAGCCCACCTCCGCGCTGGACCCGACCACCACCGAAAAGATCGAACAACTCATCCGCTCGCTCACCAGCCGGCTGACCGTGATCATGGTGACCCACGATCTCGCCCAGGCCGCCCGCATCGCCGACCGCACGGCCTTCTTCTTCGACGGCAAGCTGATCGAAGAGGGACCCACCGAGCAGTTGTTCTCCTCCCCCAAGCATGAGGAAACCGTCCGCTACTTCGCCCCGTTTCGACCGACCGCGGGCTCACCGTCGAACGTCAGCAGCGAATAGGAAATCGAGAGAAAGGTGGGGCACGTGAAGGTTCGTGTGCGTGCGCTGTTGGCCATGTCGGCCACCGCGCCACTGGTTCTGGCCGCAGCGGCCTGCGGGTCGAACGCATCGGAGGATTCGTCGAATCCGGCGGCCGGCGGTCCGGTCGCGACGACGCCGGCGTCGTCGCAGATCACGCTGTCGGAGACCGGCAGCACCCTGCTCTACCCGCTGTTCAACGAGTGGGGTTCGGCCTATCGCCAGCAGTACCCCAACGTCACGATCACCGCCCAGGGCACCGGTTCGGGTACCGGGATCTCGCAGGCCGCCGCCGGGGCGGTGGACATCGGCGCCTCCGACGCCTACCTGTCCGAAGGGGACATGAAGGAGCACAAGGGGCTGATGAACATCGCGCTGGCGATTTCGGCCCAGCAGATCAACTACAACCTGCCCGGGGTCACCGAACACGTCAAGCTCGACGGCAAGGTGCTGGCCGCCATGTACGAGGGCAAGGTCAAGACCTGGAATGACCCGCAGATCGCCGGCCTGAACCCGGGGCTGAACCTGCCCGACACCCCGGTGGTGCCGCTGCACCGCTCCGACGGCTCCGGGGACACCTTCTTGTTCACCCAGTACCTGTCCAAGCAGGACCCCGACGGTTGGGGCAAATCACCGGGCTTCGGCACCACCGTCGCCTTCCCCGACGTGCCCGGCGCGCTCGGCGAGAACGGCAACGGCGGCATGGTGACCGCGTGCGCCGACACCCCGGGTTGCGTGGCCTACATCGGGATCAGCTTCCTGGATCAGGCCAGCCAGAAGGGCCTGGGTGAGGCCCAGCTGGCCAACGCGGCCGGGAAATACCTGCTGCCCGACGCCCACAGCATCCAGGCCGCCGCCGCCGGTTTCGCCGCCAAAACCCCGGCCAACCAAGCGGTCTCGCTGATCAACGGGGATGCGCCGGACGGCTACCCGATCGTCAACTACGAGTACGCGATCGTCAACAGCCAGCAAAAGGACGCCGCCACCGCGCAGACCGTGCAGGCGTTCCTGCACTGGGCCATCACCGACGGCAACAAGCCCACCTTCCTGGACAAGGTGCACTTCCAGCCGTTGCCGGAGCCGGTCGCGAAGCTGTCCACCGACCAAATCGGCAAGATCACCGGCTGATCGGGATGCGCAGCGCAGGACGCACCCGATGACCGCGGGCGACGCGACCGTCGCCCGGCCGGCGCTGGGCCGGGTCCGGGGCCGCCCCGGGCTGGCCATCCGCTGGCTGGGTGGGGCCAGCGCGGTCGTCCCGTTGCTGGCGCTGGTGTTCGTGTTGGTCACGCTGTTTTTGGAGGCGCTGCCCGCGATCAAACTCAACGGGCTGCACTTCTTCTCCCACACCGCGTGGAACCCGGGCAACACCTACGGCGACTCCGTCGTCACCCGCGGTGTCGAACACCCCGTCGGCGTCGACTACGGGGCGTTGCCGCTGATCGTCGGGACCCTGGCCACCTCGGCGATCGCCCTGATCATCGCGGTTCCGGTGTCGATCGGGGCGGCGCTGGTGCTCGCGCAGCGGCTGCCGAAACGGCTGGCCGGGGCGGTCGGGATGACCCTGGAATTGCTGGCCGGCATCCCCAGCGTCATCGTCGGACTGTGGGGGGCGATCACCTTCGGCCCGGTCATCGCCCATGATGTCGCGCCGCTGATCGCCCGCCACGCCCCCGACGTCCCGATCCTCAGCTACTTCCGGGGCGATACCGGCAACGGCGAGGGGATGCTGGTGTCCGGCCTGGTGTTGGCCGTGATGATCATCCCGATCATCGCCAGCACCACCCGCGATCTGATCCAGCAGGTGCCGGTGCTGCCCCGCGAGGGTGCGGTCGCGTTGGGGATGTCGGACTGGGAGTGCGCCCGCCGGGTCACGCTGCCGTGGGTGTCCAGCGGCATCATCGGGGCGGTGGTGCTGGGGCTGGGCCGCGCGCTCGGCGAGACCATGGCGGTGGCGATGGTGTCCGGCGCCGCGTTGGGGGCGATGCCCACCACCATCTACTCGGCGATGACCACCATCGCCGCCACCGTGGTGTCACAACTGGATTCGGCGTTCACCGACTTCACCGGGTTCGCGGTGAAGACCCTCGCCGAGGTCTCCCTGGTGCTGATGCTGATCACGTTGCTGACGAACATGGCCGCGCGCGCCCTGGTGCGCCGGACGTCGGGCACCGCGCTGCCGGTGGGACGAGGGGTGTGAGGTGACCCGCCGCAAGATCGTCAACACGCTGGCCTGGTCGGCCTGTTTGTGCTGCCTGGCGGTGGTGATCGGCCCGACGTTGTGGATGCTGATCGGGGTGGTCAGCCGCGCCGTGCCGGTCTTCCACTGGAACGTGCTGGTCACCAACACCCAGGGCAACGGCGGCGGGTTGCGCAACGCCATCATCGGCACCGTGGTGATCGGCCTCGGCGTGCTGCTGGTCGGCGGCACCGTGAGCGTGCTGACCGGGATCTACCTGTCCGAATTCGCCACCGGCCGAACCCGGTCCGTGCTGCGCGGCGCCTATGAGGTGCTCTCCGGCATCCCGTCGATCGTGCTCGGCTACGTCGGCTACGTGGCCCTGGTGGTGTATTTCCACTGGGGGTTCTCGCTGGCCGCCGGCGTGTTGACGTTGTCGGTGATGAGCATCCCGTACATCACCAAGGCCACCGAGTCCGCCCTGTCGCAGGTGCCGACCTCCTACCGGGAGGGCGCCGAGGCGCTGGGCCTGCCGCTGGGCTGGACGCTGCGCAAGGTGGTGCTCAAGGCGGCGATCCCCGGCATCGTCACCGGCATGCTGGTGGCGCTGGCGCTGGCGATCGGCGAGACCGCGCCGCTGCTGTACACCGCGGGCTGGTCGACGTCGGCGCCGACCGGGAAGCTCACCGACTCCCCGGTCGGTTACCTGACCTATCCGATCTGGACGTTTTACAACCTGCCGTCGGCGTCGGCTCGGGCGCTGTCCTACGACGCGGCGTTGTTGTTGATCGTGTTCGTGCTGGTGCTGATCCTCCTCGGCCGGGTGATCAGCTGGCTGTCGCGGCGGCATGCGGAGTCCTGAGTAGCATCGCGTCCTTGTGGAGCAAGCCCGAGCTGACCGGCGCCTGGTGGCCTTGGCGGTGGCCACCGTCCTAGCGCTGAGCCTGGGCGGCTGCTCGGTGCCTCCCGACCACGCCGCGGCCACCGAGCGCCGGGACTGCATCACCGATTTCCGCCCGGACACCGACTACTTTCCGGACAAGTCGACGATCACCGAGGCCACCAACTTCACCCTGAGCTACCACCGCAGCTACCAGGTGCTGACCGTCAACCAGCCCTATCCGCACGGTCACCCCGAGTCGTATGTGCTGGTGCGCTGCGGCGCGCCGGCCCCGCAGCTGACCGGTGAGCTCGCCGACGCACCGCGGGTCAGCGTGCCGGTCGACAGCCTGTATTCGGCCTCCACGACGCATCTGGGCATGCTCGCCGAACTGCACCAGACCGACGTGATCACCGGGGTGGCCACCACCGCCGCCGTGGTGGATCCGCAGGTCCGGCACCGCATCGACGACGGCCACATCGTGGCGTACGCCCCGGGCCAGCAGGTCAACGTCGAGGCGGTGATCGCCGGGCGCCCGGCGGTGCTGATCACCGGCGGCCTCGACGATCCCAGCTACCCCAAGCTGCGCGACGCCGGCATCGGCGTGATCGCCGACGCCGAGTGGTTGGAGGCCACCCCGCTGGGCCGGGCCGAGTGGATCAAGGTGATGGCCGCGTTGACCGGCACCGAGCAGGCGGCCACCCGGATCTATGACCGGGTCCGCGCCGACTACCGCGCGGTGGCCGCCGAGGCCGCCGCCGCGCCGCCGGTCGATGTGCTGCTGGGCAGCATGTATCAGGGCAGCTGGTCGATGCCCGCCGGCGGCGACTACGCCGGGCGGCTGGTGCTCGATGCCGGCGGCCGCTACCCGTGGGCCGCCGAGCCCGGCACCGGCAGCCTGCAACTGAACTTCGAATCCGTCTACGCCCGGGCCGGTCACGCCCCGCTGTGGCTGGTGACCACCGACTGGGCGAGCACCGCGCAGGTGCTCGCGGCCGACCCCCGCTACGGCGAGCTGGCGGCGGTCCGCGACGGCCACATCTGGGCGGCGGCCAAGGCGATCGGCGCCGGCGGCGGCAACGACTACTGGGAACGCGGGCCGGCCCGCCCGGACCTGGTGCTCGCCGACCTGACCGCGATCCTGCATCCCGACCGGCACGCCGACCACCACTTCGTGTTCTACCGCCAGGTCGCGGCGTGAGCCGCCCGACCGTGCTGCTGGTCACGCTGGCCGCCGGTGTCGCGGCGCTGGCGCTGCTGGGTCTGGTGGTGGGGCCGGTGCGGGTGCCGCTCGGCGAGACCCTGCGGGTGCTGGTCGGCGCCGCCCCGGCCGACCCGCGCTGGCAGGTGGTGGTGCACACGCTGCGGCTGCCGCGGGTGTGCACCGCGGCCGCCGCGGGTGCGGGCCTCGGGGTGGCCGGGCTGCAGATGCAGACGCTGTTTCGCAACGCGCTGGCCGATCCGTACGTGCTGGGGGTCAGCTCCGGCGCCAGCCTGGGGGTGGCGCTGGTGGTGATCGGCGTCGGCGCCGGGGCCGGGTTCACCGCCGGGCTGGGCGCCGGCGACCGCGCCGGGGTGGTGCTAGCCGCCGCGGCCGGGGCCGCGGCGGTGCTGACGGTGGTGCTGCTGTTGTCCCGCTGGGTGCGGTCGGCGGCCACGCTGCTGCTGATCGGGGTGATGGTCGGCGCGGCCAGCACCGCGATCGTCAGCGTGCTGCTGATCTACGCCGATCCGCAGCGCATCCAGCAGTACCTGGTGTGGGGGCTGGGCAGCTTCGCCGGCACCAGCTGGGCCGACCTGCGGCTGCTGCTGCCGCTGGTGGCGGTCGGGCTGGCGGCGGCGGCGCTGACGGTCCGTCCGCTCAACGCCCTGCTGCTCGGTGAGGGCTACGCCCGCTCGATGGGCATCGACGTGGCCCGGGCCCGGCTGATCACGGTCGCGTCGGCGTCGCTGCTGGCCGGGGTGACGACGGCGTTTTGCGGACCGATCGCGTTTCTGGGGCTGGCGGTGCCGCACCTGGCGCGGCTGGCGCTGGGCACCTCCGATCACCGGGTGCTGCTGCCCGGGGTGGTGCTGATGGGGGCGGCGGTCGCGCTGGCCTGCGGCCTGGTCAGCCAGGTCCCGGGCAGCGACGCGGTGCTGCCGATCAACGCCGTCACCGCGCTGCTCGGCGCGCCGATCGTGGTCGTCGCGCTGCTGCGCAGCCGCCGCGGGCTGGGCCTGGAGCGATGAACCCCGGCGTCGCGCTGCGCGACCTGAGCATCGGATACCGCACCCGGCGGCGGCGGACCACGATCGCGGCCGGGCTGCAGGCGGTCGCGCACCGCGGCGAACTCACCGTGCTGCTGGGCCCCAACGGCTGCGGCAAGTCCACCCTGATCCGCACCCTGTGCGGGCTGCAGCCGCCGCTGGGTGGGCAGGTGCTGCTGGACGGCACCGACACCGGCGGGTTGACGCTGCACGAGGCGGCCCGCCGGGTGGCGGTGGTGCTGACCGACCGCGTCGATCCCGGACTGCTGTCGGCCCGCGAACTCGCCGGCCTGGGCCGCATCCCGCACCTGGGGCTGTCCGCCCGGCTGGGTCCGGGCGACGACGCCGTCGTCGATTGGGCGTTGGCGGCGGTGCACGCCGAGCATTTGGCGGCGCGGCCGGCGGCCGAACTGTCCGACGGCGAACGGCAGCGGGTGCTGACCGCGCGGGCGCTGGCCCAGCAGCCGGGGCTGCTGGTACTCGACGAGCCGACCGCGTTCCTGGACGTGCCGTCGCGGGCGGGACTGGTCGAGTTGCTGCGTAACCTGGCCCGCGAGCAGGACCTGACCGTGGTGATGTCCACCCACGACCTGGAACTCGCGCTGCGGGTGGCCGACCGGGTGTGGCTGCTGGCCGACGGCACCCTGGTCGACGCGATCCCCGAAGAACTCCTGCTGGCCGGGCGGATCGGCGCCCTGTTCGACGGTGACACCCTGCGGTTCGACCCGGCCAGCGGCACCTTCGCCTTGCGCGCCACCGGGATTCGGCGCAGCGCCCGCATCGCCGCACCCGAACCGCTGCGCACCGCGCTGCACCGGCTGCTGGCCCGGGAGGGCTGGCGGCCACACGAGCCCGCCGAGATCGTCGTCACCGCAACCGATCCCGCCGCGATCACGGTCCGCGCCGGCGCCCGCCGCCCGGCGGCGACCACGCTGAGTGCCCTGCCCACGCTGCTGCGCGCGCTGCCGCCCAGCGCGCGGCGCTGCCTACCGCAGGCCGACGCGGCCACGGCGCTGGCGCAGGTGTCGCAGATCAGCCCGTACTTCGCGGTCGGCACCGGGCCGCCACCCGACGGCGACTGGCGACCGGTGCGCCAGCTCTACACCGACCGCGCGCTGCTGGCGCGCATCGTCGCCGCGGTGCAGACCCGGCTCGACACCGAGCACCCGCGGGTCGCGGCCTCCACGTTTCAGCTCGGCTTCGCCGCCCGGCTGTGGTCGATCGGGCTCGGCGCGCTCGCCGGGCACCGACTGCTGGTCGATCTGGACCCGCTGCTATTTGCGGAGGCCGACGGCCAGCTCCGGCTGCACCTGCACGACCCGGTCTGCTGGCGCGGCGACGAGCTGGAGCCGGCGCTGAGCGCCGGCGTGCTGGATGGCCACCTGGCCCCGCTGGCCGCCGCGCTGCGCGAGCTGCACCCGATGTCGGAGAAACTGTTGTGGGGCAACGCCGCATCGGCGGCCCTGGGCGCCGCAAGGGTGTTCGACGGCCGCGGCGCCGATCCCGGGCCCGGCTGGCGGCTGGCCCGCAGCATCTGCGCCGACGAAAGACTGGCCGGCGCGGTGCGTTTCGCCACCGACACCGACTACCGCCGGCTGAGCTGCTGTCTGTACTACCGCACCCCCGGCGGCGGGCTGTGCGGCGACTGCGCGTTGACCAAAAAACCGACACCGAGAAAGGCAGCGAGATGACCGACTCAATCACCGCCACTCCCCCGATCGTCGAGGGCGAGGACGGCGGGCGTGAACAGCTGTGGCCGCTACCGGCCGACGAAGAAAACCTGCTCAAGCTGATCCACCTGTGCTTCGACGAGTACTGGGACGAGATCTGGTTCGGCATCATCATGCAGGGCGCGGCCTGGGAGGTGGCCGCCCCCAACGCCCCCAAACGCATCAGCATGTACGACGGGTATGCCACCGTCGATTTCGGCCGCTGGCATTTCCACCTGTGCATCGGTGAGCACACCGCCAGCGGCCCCGAGCTGGGCCGGATCCGCCGGTGCGCGCGCGCCGAGCTGTATCGCCGCATCGGCAGCGACGGCAGCCCCACCTCGTGGGGTGTCCGCCTCTACAACGGCCGCGACGAGCAGATGATGACGTTGATGCTGCCCAACCCGTTCCTCACCAACGATCAACAGCTGCGCGACGAACCGGCCTTCGGGCAGCTGGAGCTGTGGGATCGGCTGCGGGACACCTTTTTGGGGCTGGGGCCCGACCCGCTGGACCGCGCCGGCAAGGGGTTCCGGCACGGCTGACGCTCTGGGCTTTCGCGTTGACTCTGCGTCCACCAGACAAAAGTTCGAGTAACCCGCCTGGTCAGCGCAGAGTCAACGCGCGTCGGGCCGGTCGGTAGGCTGGCCCGGTATGGCGGACGGTCCCAAACCCCTGGATGGGTTTCGCGTGCTCGACTTCACCCAGAACGTGGCCGGCCCGCTGGCCGGGCAGGTGCTGGCCGACTTGGGTGCGGAGGTCATCAAGGTCGAGGCGCCCGGCGGTGAGGCGGCCCGGCAGATCACCTCGGTGCTGCCCGGCCGGCCCCCGCTGGCGACGTACTTTCTGCCCAACAACCGGGGCAAGAAGTCGGTGACGGCGGACCTGACCACCCCCGAGGCCCACCACCACATCCTGCGGCTGGTCGACACCGCCGACGTGATCCTGGAAGGGTTCCGGCCCGGGGTGATGGAGCGGCTGGGCCTGGGCCCCACCGAATTGCAGTCGCGCAACCCACGATTGGTTTATGCCCGGCTGTCGGCGTTCGGCGGCAACGGCCCGCACGGGGACCGCCCGGGCGTCGACCTGATGGTGGCCGCCGAGGCCGGCATGACCACCGGGATGCGCACCGCCGACGGGAAACCGCAGATCATCCCGTTTCAGCTGGTCGACAACGCCAGCGGGCACGTGCTGGCCCAAGCGGTGCTGGCCGCCCTGCTCAACCGGGAGCGGCACGGGGTCGCCGATGTCGTCCGCGTCGCCATGTACGACGTCGCGGTGGGCCTGCAGACCAATCAGCTAACCGTGCACCTCAACCGGCGAACTGAGGCCGCGCCGGCATCGAATGCCAAGCGGCGCAAAAGTGTTGGGTTCGCCACTCAACCGTCGGACGCGTTCCGGGCCGCCGACGGGTATCTGGTGCTCAGCGCGTATGTGCCCAAGCATTGGCAGCTGCTGTGTCACGCCATCGGGCGCCCGGACCTGATCGACGATGAGCGGTTCGCCGACCAGCGATCCCGGTCGATCAACTACGCCGAGCTCACCGACGAGTTGGAGGCCGCGTTGGCCGCCCGCCCCGCCGCCGAATGGGTCGAGGTGTTGCGCCGCAACGGCGTTATGGCCTGCCTGCCGTTCACCTGGAAGCAGGTGGTGGGCACCCCGCTGTTCGGCGAGAACGAGCTGGCCCTCACCGTCGGTGACGGCGACGACGCCGTCACGGTGATTCGCACCCCGGCGCGCTACGCGTCGTTCACCGCGGCGGCCACCGATCCGCCGCCGGCGGCGGGCCAGCACAACGACGAATTTCTGACCGGCCCGGGGCACTGACGACGCCGACGCCCATTGTCATCGACCGGCCCACACTGTAACGTTCCACGGCGCGGTTACCGTGACCTTCGTCCCTTGGACAGCAGCACAGAATTGAGCATCCGTGAACCAGTTTGATCCCAAAAACGGTGAAGCACATGTGATTGTCGGTGTCGCCGAGGCTGCCATGCACATGTATCGGGCGGCCATCGAATCGCTGCCCTTCCCCGAGGACAAGAAGTTCCCCAAGCGGGCCGAGGTGGTGTTGACCGGTCTGCGCAAACTGCGTGCCTCGTTGACCGAGGCGGCGTGCTACAGCCGCTCCACCTCGACGGTGATCACCACCCTCAGCGAGGTGCGCCGGCAATACGACGACTTGATGGCCCGCGCGGCCGCGGCCCCCAACGCGACCCTGGGTCAGCAGCTCTACACGGTGCGCGTCCGCGCCAAGCTGTCGGCCGCGGAGGCCGCCAGCGGCGCCGGCCTGCGGCCGGAGCTGCCCGACGAGCTGGAAGCCGGCGGCACCCCCAGCGACGACGAAGCGGCCAAGGTGCAGCAGCTCATCGAGGCGCTGGGCGGGATCACCAGCCCCGATGTCGACCTGTCCGGGCTCACCGACTCGGAGCTCGGCGGCGTGGACCTGGAGACCAACGGGACCCCGGTCGACGCGATCGCCAACTAAGCCAGCTAACAGCCGCAGTCGTCGCCGCGCCAGGCCCGCACACCCTGCCACACCGCGGCGACGGCCACACCCAGCCCGATCACCGGGTCCAGCCACCAGCCGCCGGACCATTGCGCGGTGACGGCCAGGCCCAGCAGCACCGCGGCGGCCTGGGTGGCGCACAGGTAGTTCTGCACGCCCTCGCTGGCGGTGGCGGCCGAGGACAGCCGCGCCCCCAGCCGGCGTTGCGCCCGGCCCAGGATCGGCATCGCCACCACCCCCACGGCGGTCACCGCGATGCCGATCAGGGTGGTCTCGGCGTGGTGCTCCCCGAACAGGTGCCGCACCGATTCGGCGACGATGTAGGGGGCGCTGAGCCAAAACGACACCGCCACACCGATTTGGGCGCGCCGTTCCGCGGTGTCCGACAGGGTGCGCGCACCGGTGAACCGCCAGATCACCATCGCGCCGGCCAGTCCCTCGGGGATGCTGCCCAGCGCCCACCCGGTCAATGCGATGGACCCGGCCGCTAACCCCTGCCACAGTCCGACCGCACCCTCGGCCGCCACCAGCACCAGGCTGATCCAGGCCAGCCGCCGCGCCCAGCGGGCGGCGCGGTGCCAGCCGGCGTCGTGCACCACCGGCGCGGCGTGCACATGGTCGTGATCGTGGGCGACCCCACAGGCGGCGTCGACCAACTCGGCACGGTTAGCGGGGCTCACGATCTCCACCCAGCGATGGTATCCGCAATCCGCGCCGGACCGCCCCTGGCGCGGACTCGGCATCGGGTTGAGCTGACACTACCTGCAGATTTGACGCTCCCGTCAGGGAACCGTTGGCTGCGCAGACGCCGGCTCGTAGGCTGGCGACCATGGCGCGCACCGACGACGACAGCTGGGATCTGGCCACCAGTGTGGGGGCGACCGCGACGATGGTGGCCGCCGGCCGGGCCCGCGCCACCCGCGCGGGCCTCATCGAGGACCGGTTCGCCGAACCGCTGGTGCGGGCGGTCGGCATCGACTTCTTCACCCGCTGGGCGACCGGGGAGCTCGACGCCGCCGACATCGACATCCCCGACCACCCGTGGGGGATGCAGCCGATGACCAACCTGCTGGCGGTGCGGACCCGCTACATCGACACCTTCCTCGACGAGGCCGCCGCCGCGGGGATCCGCCAGACCGTCATCCTGGCGTCCGGGCTGGACGCCCGGGGATACCGGTTGTCCTGGCCGGCGGACATGACGCTGTTCGAGATCGACCAACCGGCGGTCCTGGCGTTCAAGGCAACCACGCTGACCGCGCTCGGCGCGCAGCCGACCGTCGAGTTACGCACGGTTCCGGTGGATCTGCGCCACGATTGGCCGTCGGCGCTGCAGGCGGCCGGGTTTGACGCCGCACAGCCCACCGCCTGGGTCGCCGAAGGCCTGCTGGCGTTCCTTCCCCCCGACGCACAGGACCGCCTGCTGGACAACATCACCGAGCTTAGTGCCGACGGCAGCCGGTTGTTCGCGGAGATGTTCCTGCAAACTCCCGACTCCCAACAGGCCATGCAGGCCGCGAACCAACGCTGGTACCAGCACGGTCTGCAGGTGCACTTGGACGGTTTGGGCTACCCGGGCGAACGGAACGATCTCGTCACCTACCTGGACGACCGCGGCTGGTGCACCACCCGCACCTACTTCAGCCAACTGCTGGCCGACGCCGGACTACCGGTGCCGACACCAGGCGACAGCGCAGCAAAAGCGAACGAAAACCATTACTGCACCGCAATATTGACTCAGCGGCCACACACGTGAGTGGCCGCCGCCGCTACACAAACCGCCACGCGGCGCGGGCGATGGCGAGTTCCTCGTTGGTGGGCACCACCAGCACGGTGATCGGCGAGGTGGCGGCGGAGATCACCCGCGCGTCGCGGCTGTCGGCGCGGTTGCGCTGCGGGTCGACGGCGATGCCGAGGCGGTCCAGCCCGGCCAGCGCATCCTCGCGCACGCTGGCCGCGTTCTCCCCTACCCCGGCGGTGAACGCGATCGCGTCGACGCGGCCCAGCACCGCCAGGTAGGCGCCGACGTATTTGCGGAGCCGGTGAATATAGACGTCGTAGGCCAGTTGGGCGGCCACCGAACCCTCCGCGCCGTCCTCGATCAGGGCCCGCAATTCCCGGAAATCGTTGACCCCGCATAGCCCTTTCAGTCCGGAGCGCCGGTTGAGCAGCTCGTCGATCTGCTCGACCTCCATGCCGGCGGCACGCCGCAGGTGCATCAGCACACCGGGGTCGATGTCGCCGCTGCGGGTGCCCATCACCAGGCCCTCCAGCGGGGTCAGGCCCATCGAGGTTTCCACCGCCACCCCGCCGCGCACCGCCGACGCCGACGCCCCATTGCCCAGATGCAGCACGATGGTGTTCAGCTCGGACAGCGGCCGGCCCAGCACCTCGGCGACCCGCCCGGAGACGTATTCGTGTGAGGTGCCGTGGAATCCGTAGCGGCGGATGCCGTGCTCGGCCGCGACGGTGCGGTCGATCGCGTAGGTGGCCGCGGCGTCGGGCAGCGAATGGAAGAACCCGGTGTCGAATACCGCGACGTGCGGGACAGCGGGAAAGTCCTTGCGGGCCACCTTGATCCCGATCGCGTTCGCCGGATTGTGCAGCGGCGCCAGCGCGGAGAGCCGCTCGATCTCGGCCAGCGTCTCGTCGGTGATCAGCGTCGGCTGGTAAAACCGTTGGCCGCCGTGCACCACCCGGTGCCCCACCGCCTGGACCGCCGCCAGGTCCGCCCCGGAGTCGTCGAGCATCTGGTAGGCGCGCTGCATGCCCTCGGCGTGGTCGGCGATGCCGCTGCCGGACTCGCCGATCTGCTCCACCAAACCGGAGGCCACCGCGGTGCCGGCCACCGGATCGACGAGCTGGAATTTGATCGACGACGATCCCGAGTTCAGCACCAGCACCGTCACCCCGCGCCTCCTTGGGCCTGAATCGCGGTGATCGCCACCGTGTTGACGATGTCGTCGACCAGCGCGCCCCGCGACAGGTCGTTGACCGGTTTGGCCAGGCCTTGCAGCACCGGCCCGATCGCGACGGCACCGGCGGTGCGCTGCACCGCCTTGTAGGTGTTGTTGCCGGTGTTGAGATCCGGGAACACCAACACCGTGGCGTTCCCGGCTACCGGCGAGCCGGGCATCTTGGCCGCGGCCACGCTGGGTTCCACCGCCGCGTCGTACTGCATCGGTCCGTCGGCGCGCAGGTCGGGCTGCCGATGGTGCACCAGTTGTGTTGCCGCGCGGACCTTGTCGACATCGGCACCGGCGCCGGAGTCACCGGTGGAATACGACAGCAGCGCCACCCGCGGCTCGATGCCGAAGCGGGCGGCGGTCGCCGCCGAGGAGATCGCGATATCGGCCAACTGGTCGACGGTGGGGTCGGGCACCACCGCGCAGTCGCCGAACGCCAGCACCCGATCGGCCAGGCACATCAAGAACACGCTGGACACCGTGGAGACCCCGGGTGCGGTTTTGATGATCTCGAACGACGGTCGGATGGTGTGCGCGGTGGTGTGCGCGGCGCCGGACACCATCCCGTCGGCGACCCCCAGGTGCACCATCATGGTGCCGAAATAGGAGATGTCGCGCATGATTTCGCGGCCACGCTCCTCCGAGATCCCCTTGTGGGCGCGCAGCCGGGCGTATTCGGCGCCGAACCGCTCCAGCATCCCGCTGCGGTCGGGGTCGAGCACCTGCGCGTCGGCGAGATCCACCCCGAGTTCCGCGCCGCGGCGCCGCACCGCCGCCTCGGCGCCCAGGATGGTCAGGTCGACGATGCCGCGTGCCAGCAGCCGCCCGGCGGCCAGCAGGATGCGGTCGTCGTCGCCCTCCGGCAACACGATGTGGCGACGGTCGGCGCGGGCGCGTTCCAGCAGTCGGTACTCGAACATCTGCGGGGTGACCACCGTCGGGGCCGGTCCGCGCATCTGCTCCACCAGCGCGGTGGTGTCGATGTGGCGGCTGAGCACCTCCAGCGCGGTGTCCACCTTGCGCAGCGCCCCGGCGTGGATCCGGGCCCGGGTGTGGGAGGCCAACTCCGCGGTCTTGTAGGTGCCGTGCTCGGTCGCGATCAGCGGCAGCGTCGGCTGCAGACCCTTGACCAGCTTGTCGATCGCCGGGTGCGGCAGCAGGCCACCGTTGAGGATGATCCCGGCCAGCGACGGGAAGCTGTGCGCGGCATGGGCGTTCACCAGCGCCAGCAGCACCTCGGAGCGGTCCGCGGGCACGATCACCACCTGCCCCTCGACCAGCCGCTCCAGGATGTGTTCGGGGGTCATGCCGCCGACCATCACGCTCATGGCCTCGCGGCGCAGCAGCTCGGGGTCGCCGCTGTACAGCGTGCCGCCCAGCGCCTGGCATAGTTCGGCCATGGTCGGGGCGGCCAGCAGCGGCACCTCGGGCACGCTGAACGCGGGCAACCCGAGGCCGGCCAGCGTCGCGGTGACCGTGTCCAGTTGCGCCGGGTCGCACCGGTTGGCGATCACCGCCGCCGGGCGGGCGTGCGCGGCGGCCAGCTCGGCCAGGCAGCGTTCGGTGATCGCGGTGATGGTGTCCAGATCGCGGTCGTGGCCGTTGATGGCCAGCAGCAGCGGGGCGCCCAGGTTCACCGCGATGCGGGCATTGAAGCTCAGCTCGGTGGGGTTGACGACGTCGGTGTAGTCGCTGCCGACCACCACCACCGCGTCGCAGTGCCGCGCGACCGCGTGATAGTCGGCGACGATCTCGCTGAGCGCGGCGGCCGGATCGGCGTGGACCTGCTGGTAGGTGACGCCGACACAACGGGAGTCGTCGTCCAGGGTGGCGGTGGCGTGGGCGAGCAACAGCTCCAGCAGCTCGTCGGGCTCGTCCAGGGACCGTACGATCGGCCGGAACACCCCGACCCGTCCGGCGGACGCCGCCAGCAGGTGGACCAGGCCCAGCGCAAGGGTGGATTTGCCGGTACCGGCCTCCGCGGCGGCCAGATAGATGCTCGAGGTGCGGCTCGGATCGGGTTCGGGTTCCGCGGACAGCATTGCTCCAGGCTAAACGGGGCCGCTCAGCGATCGAATTCGACGTCGGTCACGTCGCGGCCGCCCAGCCACAACCCCAGTGCTTCGGCGGTGCCGCGCACCCGGATGCCGCGCCCCAACGCCCGGCCGATGCCGTTGGTCGGCTCCACCCGGTATTTGAATAGGGTCGGCTGCGCCTTCTGGACGGTCAGGGACACGCCCTCGAAAAAGATCGCGGCCTCTTCCACCGGGTCCAGGACTCGACTGCGACCCAGGCCGCGCAGCACGTCCTGGTGGTGCATCGCCACATCGCCGAGCAGCAGCCGACATATCGCGCGATCCACCGGTTTCGGCAACTCCGCCCACTGCCGGGCGGCCGCGATGAGCGCCGCCCGGTCCCGCCGGCGCCCGGCCGCGACGAACTCCTCGTTGATCCGGTGCAGCCGCCACGGCGCGCGCAGATACGGCCCCACCTCAGCGGTGCCCATCAAGTGCGCCAACACATCCCGCGGCGACCACCCGGCACACAGGGTCGGGCCGTCGTTGAACTCCGCATCGGTGAGCCCGTCGACGGTGTCGATGAACGCGGTGCGCGCCGCGCGGACCACGGCCTGACTGGACTGGCGTGTCATGGCAGCAACCCTAGGCCGAGCAGACGCAAAAGTCCCCATTTCCCACCAGAATTGGGGACGTTTGCGACTGCTGGCGGTCAACGCCGCCTAGCGCAGCAGGTGCCGCGACATCACCACGCGTTGGATTTGGTTGGTGCCTTCGTAGATTTGGGTGATCTTGGCGTCGCGCATCATGCGTTCGACCGGGAAGTCGGTGGTGTAGCCGGCGCCGCCGAACAACTGCACCGCGTCGGTGGTGACCT
>NZ_MLQM01000097.1:0-20079 GCF_001854525.1 Mycobacterium talmoniae | reverse complement strand
CCGGATCGGGCCGATCGGGATGTCGGAGGAAAAGGACCAGGCCACCATGGCCGAGGAGCAGGCCATGCTCGATGCCGGTCAGCACCACGGCGGTGTCGAGGAGATCGAGGGCGTGCCCCCGCAGCTGTCCGCGTCGCCGGGGATGCCCGAGCGCAAGGCGGTCGGCCGGCGCCGGGCCCGGGTCCGCGAGATCCTGCACACCCTGCCCAAGAACGCCCAGGCCGCGATCATCGACGACCTGGAGGGCACCCACAAGTTCGGGGTGCACGAGTTCCCCGCCGCCGGCGACGACGAGCCGCCCACCGGGCGGATCCCCACCATTCAGTAATCCGGCCAGCCACCCGGCCCGGCGGATCTCCGCCGGGCGGGTATTGGTGCGGTCAGCGCAAGGTCTGCTGCAGCTGGTAGCTGACGTCGGTCATCGCCTCCGACTCGGCCCAGAGCCGCCGCCACAGATCCCGGCGCCGCGACAACCGGCTGGATGGGCAGGGCTGCACCGGGCCGCGGGTCTGCCCCAGCCGGGCCGGGCCCCAATAAATCGATGGGTCGGCGGTCGGCATCGTCGCGGCGAACAGCGTGGACTGCGCCGCCACCTGCGGGGGCTGGCCGATCAGCCGCGCCCCGTGCTTGGCGACGCGGTCGAGCACCGTCTCGGTCTTGGTGAACAGGTCCGTGCCCGATACACCCGGGTGCACCGCGTAGGACCGGGTGGCCGATCCCACCTCGGTCAACCGGCGCTGCAGTTCGCGGGCAAACATCAGGTTGGCCAGCTTCGACTGGGCGTACGCCAGGTTGCGCTGGTAGCGGCGGTGCTCGTAGTTGAGGTCGTCGATCCACAGCTTCGGGGTCTGCCGGTGCGCGATGCTGGACAGCGTGACCACACGGTCACCGATGCGGTCGAGCAGCAACCCGGTCAACGCGAAGTGCCCCAGGTGGTTGACCCCGAACTGGGTCTCGAAGCCGTCGGCGGTGCGGCTGAACGGGACGTTCATCAGCCCGGCATTGTTGATCAGGACGTCGAATTCGCCTTGCTGGGCCGCGAAGGCACGCACCGAATCCAGGTCGGCAAGATCCAGCCGCGCGACCCGCACGTCGCCACCGATCCGGCTGGCGAGCGTCTGCGCCTTCGCCACATCGCGGCAGGCCATCACGACGGTGGCGCCCTTGTCGGCGAGCACCCCGGTGGTGATCTCACCGAGCCCGCCATTGGCGCCGGTCACCACGAAGGTGCGGCCGGACTGATCCGGGATTTCGTCGGGTGTCCAGGCCATGGTGTTACCGCTTCGTCGCGATGACGGTCTGCGCCAGCCCGTCGATATGTTGCTCGATGCCGGTGCAGCCGGCATCGCCCAGCAAGGTGGTGACCTCGTGGCGGCCGAACCATCGGATGCCGCTGAGCGTGTCCAGCACCGCGCTGCGCACGGGGGTGCGGGTCCCGCCCGGGATCAAGCTGGTCAGGATCACCACCCGGCCGCCCGGCTTGAGGACTCGGGTGAGCTCGCTGACCGCCTGCGACGGATTGTTGATCAGATACAGCGCCGCCAGGCAGCTCACCGCGTCGGCGACCCCGTCCGCGAACGGCAAGTTCTCGGCATCACCGCGCAGATACGCGACGCACCCACCGGAGTTGTCCGCGACCGCACGCCGCAGCATCGCCGGCGAGGCATCCACTCCCACCGCCAGGCCGTCCGGTGCCACCTGCGTCCCGAACCATCCGGTGAAATTGCCGGGGCCACAGCCGATGTCGATGACCGTGGAGCCTGAGCGAAGGCCAAGCCACGCCGACACCCGAGCCCGGTCCGCGTCGCGTCCGGGCGCCCGAAGCCCGCTCGCCAGCTTGAGCCCGATCGGCCGGCCGACCTGATATGCGGCCGAATAGATGCGGGTGTGCATCAGTTGCTGAGCCAGGTTGTACACCGGCGGGGCGCCGTCACCGAGCACGTCGAAGTAGCCGTGGTCGGCGGTGTCGATCCGCGGACACCGATCGGGATCCAGTAGTTGCCGGGCCCGCGCGGTGGCGCTGGTCGTCGACGCGGTGGTCATGGCGTGCTCCATTCGACGCTGAGTCGGTACCAGCGGTACCTAGTACTGGGCATCTCATCCTGCCGCGACGGGGTCTGTCAAGCCCCGCACTTGACAGAGTGACATATCAGTCCAAAAATTAGACCACGCAGCGGCGGGAAGGGACGGCAATGCAGCCAGACCGAGTGGGCCGGTCGCGTGCCGCGCTGGCCGCCACCGTGGTGCCCGCCTGCCTTGATGCCGAACACCTTGGCACGCTGCCGTTCTCGATGTATTGCTCCGCCGTCACAGGGTCTTGCGGCCCGCTCCCGGACCGCGCTATCGTGACGAGCATTACCACGTACTAGCAGTACTAGGTACTAACTGTTCGAGAGAGGAATGGTCCTCATGGCGAACCAGCGTTCAGCGCACGGAGCAGTGGCGGTAGCAGCGTCGCCGGCCCGGTCAGCGCAAGTGGCCAGTTATCCCAAGACCCGACGGATCCGGTTCCGCTTCGGCGAGGACGGCGCGTCGGGCAAGTACTTCGTCAACGACGACATCGTGTTCAGCCACTTCGTGGCCGGGCTGTCGGCCGCCTTTCCGCCGGGCGAGGAGGCCTTCATCCGGTCGGTCCGCCGGTTCGCCGACCGCATCACCGATCCGGTGTTGAAGAAACGTGTCGCCGGCTTCATCGGCCAGGAATCCATGCACGGCCAGGAGCATCGCCACCTCAACGAGAAGCTCGCCGAGATGGGCTACTCGATCGGGTGGTGGGATTCGAAGCCGGTGAAAGAACGGCAGATTCGCTTCGAGCAACGGCTGTCCGGGCGGGCGCACGTGGCGCTGACCGCGGCGGCCGAGCACTACACCGCGGTGCTCGCCGAACGGGTGCTGTCCAGCGAGGAAGTCCAGGCGATTCCCGGCGACGACGAGGTGTGGAACCTGTTGAACTGGCATGCTCTGGAAGAACTCGAGCACAAGTCGGTGGCCTTCGACGTCTACCGCGCGGTCGGTGGCTCCGAACCCCTGCGCATCGCCGTGATGGCCATCGTGATTGCCCTGACACTGCCGGTGACCCTGACCTCGCTGGGAGTTTCGTTGTCGCGTGACCCAATCGCGCGACGCCAACCGCTACGCCTGATCCGGGAGACGTACGCGCTGTACCGCGGCCCGGTGTTGAAGGGCCTGATGCCCGAGTTGCTGAAGTACCTCCGGCCGGGCTTCCACCCCGATGACATCGACACCACCGCGCTGCTGCAGCGTTGGCAGCAGCAGCTTTTCGGTACCGACGGCGAGCTTGTCGATCACCTCAAGTGACCTTTTGATCCGGCGAAGGGGACCATGCTGATGACCACCACCCCGGCGATCGCGCCGACGCAGGAGGCGTATCCGCAGGTGCGCCGGATTCGGTTCCGGTTCGGCGAACCGGAGCCGATGAACCACCACTTCGTCGAGGGCGACATCGTGTTGAGCCACCTGGTGGCGCTGCTGTCGGCGGCGTTTCCGCCGGGGGAGGAGTCGTTTATCCGGTCGGTGCGGCGGTTCGCGGATCGGGTGACCGACCCGGTGCTGAAGAAGCGGGTGGCCGGGTTCATCGGCCAGGAGTCGGTGCACGGTCAAGAACACCGCCGGCTCAACGAGAAGCTCATCGAGATGGGCTACCCGTTCGTGCGGCTGTTTACCTTCCCCCGCGATGCCATCCGGCAGCGGGCCGTCGAGCGGATCGAGAAGCTGACCCCCGGATATGTGCATCTGGCGATGACCGCGGCCGCCGAGCACTACACCGCAACGCTCGCGCAGCGGGTGCTGGGTTGCGAAGAGATCCAGGCGATCCCGGCGGATGAGGAGGGTTGGCACCTGCTGAATTGGCACGCCGTGGAGGAGTTGGAGCACAAGTCGGTGGCGTTCGACGTGTACCGGGCGGTCGGCGGGCCGGAGTGGATCCGGATCGGGGTGATGGCGGTGATGTACGTGTTCACCATCCCGGTCGTCACGGTAGGGGTGGCGTTGTCGATCCTCACCGATCCTCGGGGATGGCGCCCGATCCAACTGGTGCGCCAAACCCGCTACGTGTTCCGCGGGCCGATTCTGCGCGGGTTGATGGCGGAGCTGCGCACCTACCTCAAACCCGGCTTCCACCCCGACGACATTGACACGACGGACCTGTTGCAGCGCTGGCAGACCGAGCTCTTCGGCTCTCGGGGTGCCCTTGTCGAACACCTGAAGTGACCCCTGTGAAGGAGACCTCTGAAATGGTTGCAAGCCAGGCAGTTTCCACCAAAAACGGCCACACGCCGTATCCGGCGGTGCGCCGGATCCGGTTCCGGTTCGGCGATCCCGAGCCGATGAACCACCACTTCGTCGAGGGCGACATCGCGTTCAGCCATTTTGTGGCGGTGTTGTCGGCGGCGTTTCCGCCGGGCGAGGAGTCGTTCATCCGGTCGGTGCGGCGGTTCGCCGATCGGGTGACCGATCCGGTGCTCAAGAAGCGGGTGGCCGGGTTCATCGGCCAGGAGTCGGTGCACGGTCAAGAACACCGCCGGCTCAACGAAAAGCTCATCGACATGGGCTACCCGTTCGTGCGGCTGTTCACCTTCGGCCACGACAGCCGCCGGGAGCGGTTCGTCCTGCGGATCGAGAACCGGGCGCCCGCACTGGCGCATCTGGCGATGACGGCCGCGGCCGAGCACTACACCGCCACCCTGGCCCAGCGGGTGCTGTCCAGTCCGGAGATCCAAGCGATCCCCGAGGATCCCGAGGTGCGCAACCTGTTCAACTGGCACGCCGTGGAGGAGTTGGAGCACAAGTCGGTGGCGTTCGACGTGTACCGGGCGATGGGTGGACCGGAGTGGCTCCGCATCGGGGTGATGGCGGCGATGTACGGCCTGACCATCCCCATGGTGACGGTGGGGGTGCTGATGTCCATCGCCACCGACCCGTCGGGCTGGCACCCGATCCAGGTGGCCCGCGAAACCATTGGGATCTACCGTGGCCCGCTGGTCAAGGGCCTGATGGCGGACCTGCGCAGCTACCTGCGGCCGGGTTTTCACCCCGACGACATCGACACCGAGGCGCTGGTACAGCAGTGGCGCCAGGAGCTGTTCGGCGACGACGGCGCCCTCGTCGGACACCTCAAGTAGGCGGGAGGACCACCTTGAGCACCATCATCGACAGCGAAGAGTTGCCGACGGCCGAGCGGGTGACCCCCGACCACGAGGTCGTGATCGTGGGGGCCGGGTTCGGCGGCATCGGAGCCGGTATCGCGCTGCAGCGGCAAGGCATTCACGACTTCGTCATCATCGACAAATGGGACCAGGTCGGGGGCACCTGGCATGCAAACACCTATCCCGGTGTGGCGGTGGATATTCCGTCGTTTGTCTACAGTTTCTCCTACGAGCAGCGCGGTGACTGGTCGCGGCTGTTCGCCCCGGGGGAGGAGCTGCGCGACTACGCCAGTGACATGGTGGACAAGTACGGTCTGCGGGACAAGCTGCGGCTGAACACCACCATCACCGCGGCGGTGTTCGACGAGACCAACAGCCTGTGGCGGCTGACCACCGACGGCGGCCAGCAGATCACCGGCCGCTACGTCGTGATGGCGGTCGGCGGGCTGGAGAGCCCGAAGATGCCGGACATCCCGGGTCTCGACGACTTCGCCGGGACCCTGATGCACACCGCGCTGTGGGACCACGATGTCGCGCTGGCGGGCAAACGGGTCGCGATCATCGGCACCGGTGCGACCGCGCTGCAGGTGGTGCCGGCCATCGTCGAGGAGGTCGGTCACCTGACCGTCTTCCAGCGCACCCCGATCTGGGTGTTTCCCAAGTTCGACGTGGAGATGAAGTCCGTCGGGCGGTGGGTGATGGGGCAGCGCCGACTCCGGTCGGCGATCCGGCTGGTCGGCACCGTGGCCACCGAAATCGCGATGAGCGGGCAATTGGTCGGCCCCCGCTGGCTGACCGACGCCAGCCGCCAGTTGGCGGAAATTCCGGTGCGCGCCTGGATGCGCAGCCAAGTCGACGACCCGGTGATCCGGGAGAAGCTGATCCCGCGCTACGGGCTGGGCTGCAAGCGGCCGTCGATGTCCAACGACTACCTCAAGACGTTCAACCGCGACGACGTCAGCCTGGTCACCGAGTCCATCGACCGCATCACCGACACCGGGGTGTGCACCGTCGACGGCGTCGAACACGACATCGACGTGTTGATCTGCGCCACCGGTTTCCGGCTGTGGGACAACCGGGCCGTGCCGCCGTTCCCGGTGATCGGGCGCGACGGAGTCAACCTCGGGCAGTTCTGGGACGAGCACCGATACCAGGCCTATCAAGGCGTTTCGATTCCCGGATTCCCGAATGCGTTCACCATTACCGGCCCCTACGGATTCGTGCTCGGCTCCTACCTGTGGATGATCGAAGCCACTTCGGCGCACCTGAGCCGGGCCATCGCCGAAGCCAAACGTCTCGGCGCGACCGTGTGCGAAATCCGTCAGGAAGCCCACGACGCCTACTTCCAGGAGTGCCTCAAACGGCAAGAGCGCAACTTCCTGTTCACCCCGACCTGCGCGGGCTCGAACACCTACTACATCGACGACAAGGGCGATTCCCCGTTCCGGCCGTCGACGCATGGCGAAATGTACTGGCAAAACCGGCATTACAACCTCGACGTGTACCGCTACAGCGTTGGTCCTGCGGTGCCGGCCGCGGTGGCTGCCGAGATGAAGGAGAACGCGTGAAGATCAACGGGTTGCGGCCGAAGCTGGTGGTGGTCACCGGCGCCGGCAGCGGTATCGGGCGGGCAACCGCGATCCGGTTCGCCAAACTCGGTGCTCATGTGGTGGTTTCCGACATCGACCTGGATGCCGCCGAGGCGACCACGGCGATGATCCGTGGCCACGGGCACCGCGCGTCGGCGGCCCGGCTCGACGTCACCGACCCCGAGGCGTGGGAGTCGTTCGCCCGCGATGTGCTGGCCGATCACGGGTACGTCGACGTGCTGGTCAACAACGCGGGAATGCTGGTCGGCGGGCCGTTTCTGGCGTTGAGCCCCGCGGATTGGGACCGCCAACTCGGGGTGAACCTGATGGGGGTGATCCATGGCTGCCGGGTTTTCGGCGCCCAGATGGTGGTACGCGGTGCCGGTGGCCACATCGTCAACATCGCGTCGGCGGCGGCGTTCACACCGACCCCGGTGATGTCGGCGTACTCGGTGTCCAAGGCCGGGGTGAAGATGCTCACCGAGTGTCTGCGGCTGGAGCTGGGGCCCAAGGGTATCGGCGTCAGCGCCATCTGCCCCGGGGTGATCAACACCAACATCGGTGAGCACGCAATCACTGTGGGTGTCGACCAGGAGCTGATGGATCGCGGTAAGCGGGTCAACCGGCAGCTGCAGGAACTCGCCGCGAAGCTGCCGTTCTCGCCGCTGAGCCCCAACCTCGTCGCGCGCGCCGCGGTCCGTGCGGTGCGGTTCGACCTCGCGGTGGTGCCGGTCCGCGCGGAAGCCTGGCTCGGCTATTTCATGCTGCGCATCGCCCCCGGCATCAATCGCCGGATGACCCAGCCGTTCTCGGTGGAGCGGCTGGAACGGCTCGGCGGCCGGCTGCTGGACCGGTTCGGCGAGTCGCCGCTCCTCGGTGTGGCCGGTGATCGTGTCGGCACCGCGGTGCCGGCCGCGCGCGCCGGTAAGTAGCCGGCCGATGACCAGGGTTTACCGCGACGTCCCGTGGCGTCAAGTCGGGTTGTCGCTCGATGACGCGTGGCTGAACGTCACCGAATGGGGCGCGGACGACGCCGATCTGACGGTGGTGCTGACCCACGGGTGGACACTCTCGGCCCGGATCTGGGAGGACGTGGCGGCGTCGGTGGTCACCGCGGACCCGGCGGTGCGCGTGCTGGCCTACGATCACCGCGGCCATGGCCGCTCAGCGCGGGTGGCGACAGCGTCCATCGAGCAGCTGGCCGACGATTTGGCGGCTGTGGTGGCACAGCTGGTTCCGGACGGCCCGATCGTGTTCGGCGGCCATTCCCTGGGTGGCATGGTGTTGGTGGCGTTGGCGCAGCGCCACCCGCAGCTCGTGGCGCAACGCGCGGCCGGGGCGATGTTCGTCGCCACCAGCGCCGGCGACCTGATGGGGGCGATCCGGCGGATCCCCGGCACCGAGGCCCTGCTGAAGGCCGCGCTGCGGATCGCGGAGCGGGTGAGGATCCCCAGTAGACCACTGTTTTTGGCGCGGCAGGGTGCTCGCGGTGCTTTCGGTCGGCGTCCCCGCCGCCACGATTTGAACCGGGTAGTCCGGCAAGGCGAGCAAGCCCAACCCGCCGCGGTGGCGGCCCTGGGGCGCTCGATCTTGGACCACCGCCGCTACCCGGCGCTGCGCGCGTACCGCCACCTCAACGTGGTCGTCATGGCGGGGTCCCGGGACTGGTTGACCTCGCCCATCCATGCGCAACGCATCGCCGATCAACTGCCCGACAGTGAGGTGGTGGTCTTCGACGGTGCCGGCCACTTCCTGCCCTACGAACGTCGGGAAGCGGTGAGTGCCCACCTGCTGAACCTGATCGCCGAGGCTCGACGGTCGGCGCGAAGCCTGGCCGGAGCCGCCGGATGACGATGCTATTGCCCCCACCGGGGCCACGGTCGGATTGTCACGCGCTCGGCGCCAGGCCAAATGGCGTTGGCGGCCGGCGACGCGCAAAACGTGTCCTCGGCCTGGTAGACGTCCATGTCGATGGCGTGCAGACCGTCCTCCTGGTGGGCGCGGCAACTCACCGTCAACACCCGGTGGCTGTCCGCGTCGACCTGTTCGGCCTCCATCGTCAACACCACCACCAGCGTGAACCCGGCGCCGGTCGGCAGGTAGAAGGTGAGGTCACGGCTGCTGAGCGCCCCGCCGTTGCTGACCACATACCCGTCGCCGCTGGGATAGACGGCCTGCCCGACCATCTGGGTGCGTTCCAAATGTTGCCGGTCACCGTCGGCGCGCCATACCGCGAACCGGGTGTTGGGGCTGCCGTTGAAGCTGTGCCGGGCCAGTGGGACGACCAGTTCGTCGCGGCCGTCGCCGTCGAGGTCTTGCAGCCCAACGGGACTCGGGCTCGACGGCTCCAACATTTCGTTGATGGTCTGGACCGTCTCGCCGGTGCCGTCGGTCACGACCACCTTGACCGCCTGCGGCGGCTGCCCGGCATCCGCGGACCAGTGGGTGATGTCGAAGTTCAGGCCGTCCCCGGAGTGCAGGCGGCAGTCCTGATGGGGCAACACCGATTCGGGATTGATCACGGTGGCCGAGCGCGGGCAGGCCGGCAGCGCGAAATCGGCGGTGGCGGTGGGGGACAGGGCGCCGGCGGCGCTGATCGCCGCGGTGACCAGGGCCAGGACCGGCCGGACCGGGTTGCGTGCGAGGGGACGGTCAGCTGGACGCATAGCCACTCCGGATCCTTTGAGAACCTGAGACAGTCAGTACACGATACCGCTTGTCCGGGAATAGGTCACGAGTTCGACGAGATTGAGGAAGCGGCATGACCACGAAAACTCGGGAGTGCGACACGGCAGCCGATGCATCGGCGCAAACCCTGCGCATCGTGCGCAACGGCGACATCGAGATCGCCGTATACGAGCAGGGCAACCCCGACGGGCCGACCGTCGTGCTGCTGCACGGATGGCCGGATTCGCACCACATGTGGGACGGTGTCGTGCCGCTGTTGGCGGACCGCTTTCACGTGGTGACCGTGGACAACCGGGGCCATGGCCAATCGAGCAACCCGAGAAGCTACCGCGACTTCGCGTTGGATGCGCTAGCCAGCGACTATCTCGCGGTGATCGATGCGGTCAGCCCCGAGGCTCCCGTCCACGTGCTTGCCCATGATTGGGGCAGTGTGGCGATGTGGGAAGCGGTGTGCGACAACGTTGGTCAACACCGGGTCGCGTCCTTCACCTCGGTGTCGGGTCCTAATGTCGCGCATCTGGTGATGTGGGCCCGCAATCGGCTACGGCGTCCGACACCGAGGAATCTCGCGCTGGTGTTGGCCCAGCTCGGGTCGCTGAGCTACATGTTCTACCTGATGCTGCCGGTGCTGCCGAAGGCCACGTTACGACTGTTCGCCACCGAAGAACGTTGGCGTAAGCAGCTGTCCCGCGCCGAGGGCGCCGCTGTCGAACAGATCTTCCTGGGGCCAACCTTCAACCGGGACATCGGTAACGGGCTGCGGATCTATCGGGCCACCGTGTTGTCGCTGGTTTCCCGGCTGAAAAAGGGCCAGGAGCGCTTCACCCAGGTGCCGGTGCAGGTGATCGTGGGCACCCGGGACCCCGCGGTGCGCCAGGCGTGCTACGACGACGAACCGAACTGGGTCCCGGCGGTGTGGCGGCGGGTGGTCAAGGGCGGGCACTGGCTCGCGTTTTCGCATCCCGAGTTGCTGGCCACCGCCACCACCGAGCTGATCGATTTCGTGTCCGGGCAGCCCGCGCCACGGGGGTTGCGCCGCGCCGAGATGGGCAAGGCCCACAAAGCCTTCGAACACCAGCTGGTCGTGATCACCGGCGCTGGCAGCGGAATCGGACGCCAGACCGCGCTGGCGTTCGCCCGCGAGGGCGCCGAGATCGTGCTCTCCGATGTCAACTTGGCCTCGGCCAAGGAGACGGCCGCGCTGATTGCCGAGGCCGGCGGCACCGCACACGCCTACCAGCTCAATGTCGCCGACGAGGCGGCGGTGCTCGCGCACGCCGACGAGGTCCTCACCGCGCACGGGGTGCCCGACGTGTTGGTCAACAATGCCGGTATCGGCCAGGCCGGGCGGTTCCTCGCCACGCCGGCCGAAGACTTCAAGCGGGTGCTCGACGTCAATCTGTACGGGGTGGTGCACGGCTGCCGCGCGTTTGCGTCCGCGATGGCTAGCCGCGGGCTCGGGGGGCACATCGTCAACCTGTCCAGCATGGCGGCCTATTCACCGGCACAGGGCTTGAGCGCCTACGCCACCAGCAAGTCCGCGGTGTTCATGTTCTCCGACTGCCTGCGGGCCGAGCTGGCCGGGTCGGGGGTCGGTGTCAGCACGATCTGCCCGGGGGTGGTGCACACCAACATCATTCGCAGTTCGGTGGTCTCCGGCCTGCCCGAGCAGGACGCCCAGCGCAAGCTGGCAAGGGTCGACCGCGCGTACCGGCTGCGCCGCTACGGCCCCGACAAGGTGGCCAAACGCATCGTCAAAGCGGTCAAAAACAACCAGCAGGTCGTTCCCGTGACCACCGAGGCGCATCTGCAATACCGGCTGAACCGGCTGGCCCCCGCGGTCGGGAGGCTGGGCGCAAAAACCATGTCACTCGGATAAACCCAACATCCCCCAGCACGAACGGAGCGTCCATGGCCACCATCGCGCGCAACATCGACGACGAATCCACCGGTGACCGACTGCGTCGGTGGGCCGGCGAATGGGGCCGGATGATGCGGGTGGCGATAGCGCCCTCCGACAGCCCTAAAACCGGTCAGGTCTACGACATCATCGGTACCCAGAACCTGTTCGGCGAGGAATCGCTGTTCATCAACTTCGGCTACTGGCAGAACCGGCCGGCCACGCTGGACGAGGCCAGCCGGGAGTTGGCCCGCCTGGTGGCGCGCACCGCCGGCTTCACCTCATCGGATACCGTGGTGGACTGCGGCCCGGGCTACGGCGACCAAGACCTGTTGTGGATCAAGGAATTCAAGCCCAAGCGCATCACCGGAGTAAACCTGGCCGCCGAACAGATCGCCATCGCCACCGCACGGGTGGCCGAGGCGGGCTTGGCTAAACGCATCAGCTACGTGGAAGCGTCGGCCACCGAGCTGCCGTTCGATGACCAATCGTGCACCAAGGTCGTGGCCTTGGAGTCGGCGTTCCACTTCCCGTCCCGGGTGGCCTTCTTCGCCGAAGCGCTTCGGGTGCTCAAGCCGGGCGGCCGGCTGGTGACCGCCGACATCGTGCCGAAACGCACGCTGCTCACCGTGCCGGCTCGCGCCGAGGTGTCCCGACTGGGATGGCGCTCCGCGTCACCACGGGCGGTGCGGGGAGCGGCGGACCTGGCCGGCTACCGCGACCTGCTGCTCGATGTCGGTTTCGTCGACGCGCAGACGCGCTCCATCAGCGACGACGTTTATCCGCCGCTGGGCAAGTTTTTGCGGCAGCGGCTGCGCCACCCCGACATGCGCCATGTCAACCCGATCGTTCGCTATTCCTTTACTCCGCTGGGTTTTCGGATCACCGCGCTGCACTCCGATTACATCCTGGCCGTGGCGACGAAGCCATGAGCGCCGCCCGCGTCGGCCTGGCGGCGATGGCCGCGGCGATCACCTGGGCGCTGACCGCGCCAGCGGCGGTGGCGCAGGACCCGGAATGTGACATCATCTTGCCGGCGGCGAACCGGCTCGAGGCCGCGTTCAACCTGATTACCGCCGATCCGCCGCCGAACGTGGGCACCCAGGTTCAGACCGCACAGAGTCCGCTGTTCGGGTTGACCAGCCCGGCCGCGATCGACCTGCGGCTGTGGTCGAGCACGGTCGCCGATCAGCTCAACGGCACCAACCCCTACCACGCGGCGGACCTGGACAGCGATCTGCGCCATGCCCGACAGGAATTGGTCGAGGCCCGCCAGTACTGCGCGCCGTGATGAGCCCCCGCGACGGGAAACGGCGGGGGTTGCTCGCCGCGCTGGCGGCACCCACCCTGCTGGCGCTTGCCGCACCGGCCCACGCCACACCCGAGGACGACTACCTGAATATCCTGAACACCACGCCCGGGGCCATCACAGTGAACTCGTTCAGCGGCCCGCTGTTGATCCAGACGGGTTACGCGATGTGTGCGGAGCTGCGCCGGGGCGCGAGCCCGGACGCGGCGGCGCAACAACCCTACCCGGGCGCCACCCGTGGGGACCTGCTGCGGCTGGAGTCCGTCGCGCGGCAGACGCTGTGTCCGGACACGGTGGGCTGAAACGCGACCGGGCGCCCCGGGGCGGGCTACCGGCCCGGGGTCGCGGGCGCGGGTGCGGGACTCAACTCGGGCAGCACTCCCTGACCTTCGGCGGGGGTGTGGCTGCCGGGTTTGGGCCCGATGTCGGACACCTGCCACGTGTCGCCGACCTTGTTGACGGTGACTTGCAGCAGCATCACCGACACCCGGGGCTCGGGGTTCTGCAGGTTGCGGGTGGTCTGATAGGCCGACACCACCACCTCGTACACGTCGCCGGGCTGAGCGATCGGGTCGGTGGCCACCACTTCACCGGTCGAGGACACCTGGGCCTGCAGCATCAAACTTTTCAGAAAGCCGGTGGCGTTGACGAATTTGTCCTTCAGCGTCGACGACACCCCCTGCTCGACCGAGCGGAAGAAGGCGTCGGGGTCCTCGAAGCTGTAGGTGAGCGACTTCAGGGCGTAGTCTTTCGCCAGCTGCGCCGCGGTGTTGCTGTCGGCCTCGGCGCGGTGCATCCGAGCCAATTCATCTGCGGTGCCGCGGTATTTCAGGTAGCCGAACACCCCACCGGTAACCACCGCGGCCGCCACCAGGCCAGCCGCCACCACCCGAAGCCGGCGTTTCCGAGTGCGGGTGGTGACCGGGTCGTCCGCCGCGGGCCCGGCGCTGATTGCGTCCGGGGCCTCGACGGCATCCGGCGTGTGCTCGGTGTCGTCCACCGTGTCGACGGAGCTTGTCATGTTGTCTGAACCTCCTGCTATTTCAGGGTTGTTGCCATTCCGGCACCATCAGATGCACCCGCATGCCGCCGGTGTTGTTGAACGTCGATTCCCAGAAGTCCAGCCAATGCCCGGAGTCGACCTTGACCCCGCGCAGCGGTGCGGTCACCGGCTGCAGCACCGTCGCGAACGTGCCCAGCGGACCGGACAGGTCGTCGAGGTATTCGCTGATCCTGCCGACGAGTTGACCGACGGGTTCGTCGCCGCCCAACACCCCCTGGCCGGTGTAGGAGATGTTTTCGAAGGCCTGGACCAGCCGGACGAAGGCCGGCACCGCCGACGGCAGCAGCGTGCCGGTCTCGCTGAACACCCTGCCCACCTGCAGATCACCCATCCCGGTGGTCAGCGTCGACACATTGCTGAACAAGGTTGCCAGCAGCTGGTTGTCGTCGCGGACCACGTCGGCGAACAACCCGGCCGTGGTGGCCAGCGAGTCGAGGGTGGCGTCGTTGCCGGCGAACGCCGCAGCCACATTGGACACCACGGTGCGGATGTCGTCGGGGTTGAGGGCGGAAAACAACGCCTGCACCTTGGTCAGCAGGTCGCTGACCGTCACCGTGGGCGCCACCCGATCCGCCGGAATCTGCGCACCGTCGGCGAAATACGGTGGCGCGATGACCGTCGGCGCGAAGTTGATGAACTGTTCCCCGGCGACCGAGAGATTCTGCACGCTGACCGCGCTGGCGGCCGGCACCGGATGGTCGGCGTCGAGGTCGATGGACACCGCCAGACCGGTTCGGGTGGCTTGGATACCGGTCACCCGGCCCACCCGCACGCCGCGCATCGTGACCTGCGACGTCGGCAACAACCCACCCGAGGTGTTCAGCATCAGCGTCACCCGGGTGACCCGTTTGGTCGGACCCATGTCGAGCACCCCCAGCGACATGTACCCGGCGCCGAGCGTCGCCAGCAGCGCCAGGATCACCAGGGTGACTCCCGCGTTGAACTTCATGGCATCAGCCCCATCGTCTGCATCGCCCGAATCAGTTCGTCGGCTGTCGGGCTGGGGTTGATGCCCAACGACCCGTCCGGCGGGTGGATCTCGGACACGGTGTATTTCGGTCCCCCGTTGCCGAAGAACGGGACGAGCTTGTCGCGGACCAGGGCGACGACCTTGTCGGCGACGACCGGGATGGTGGTGTCGGCGGTGCTCACCGTCGCCACGAACGGCGAGATGAACGACAGCATCTGCATCAGGTCCGGCATGATCGGGTTGAGCAGGTCCCCGCCGCTGGTGCCGATGCCGCGGGCGTCGACGATGAGCTGCACGATGCTGAGCACCACGCTGGACAGGCCCTGCAGCTTGGGCGGGCCCTCGGTGACCAGCCGGTCGAAGGTATCGGTGTTGGCCGCCAGGCTATTGCTGATGTTCTCCATGCTGGCCAGGATCGCGTCGACGGTGTCCTGGTTGGCGGCCAAGTCGTTCAGCACCCCGGTCAGCTTGTTTTTGATCCGGATAAGCTCATTGGGATCCTTCGGGAACGCCTTGTTGAGGTCGAGCACGGACTGTTGCAGGGTGCCGATCGCCCCACCGGTCACCAGGTTTGACGCCGACCGCAGCGCGTCCTCGACATTGTCGGCCGGCACGGTGTTACCCAGCGGGACGGTGTCGCCGTCGCGCAGGGTGCTGGGCGCGGGGTGCTCCGGCGGAAACAGCGCGATGTAGATGTCGCCGAGGATGGTGGCCTGACGCAGCTCGGCCCGGATGTTTTGCGGCAGTTTCACATCGCCGGACAGGTCCACGTAGGCCACCGCGGTGTCGCCGATCAGTTGCACCCGGTCCAAGACCCCGACCTGCACGCCGCCGGAGTCCACTTTCGCCCGGGCGGGCAGGTTCAACACGGACGAGAACTCGATCGCGATGGTGTATTTGTCGACCGGTTGAAACGCCCCGGGCACCGGCAATCGGGTCGGGTCCAGCGAGCAGGCCGGCGCCGCAGCGATAGCGAGGCCGGCCAGCAGCACGGCGCTGACCCGCAGAACGCTCGATCGTCGAATCATGGTGCCAGCGCCGCCCCCATAATCAGGTCCGTCAGCCCGAGGGTGACCGGATCGGACGCCGTGCCCGGTGCGCAGGCCGCCCCGGCACCCGGCACGTTGCGTTGGGCCAGGTTGGCGCAGATCGCACTGGCCTGCGACGGTGAAATCGCCACGTGCGGCGGGATATAGGTGATGTTGTGGGTGCCCCACACCGGCTCGTAGATATCGGACAGCCAGTTGATCACCGGCGGCAGGGTGGCGACGAAGCTCAGGATGTGGGGGGTGTAGGCGTTCAGCAGATCCCTGATCCAAGGGATCAGCTTGTCACCGATGTTGTGGTAGGCGCGCGGCGCGAACCGGTTGAGCGCATCGACGAGGATCGGCACCAGGTGGTTGAGATGCTCCAGCGCCGACGCGAAGTTGTCGGACAGGCCGGTGATCAGGCCGGTGGTGTCGGGCAGCGTCTGCACCAGGGTGACAAAGGTGTCCCAATGCTTGAGCCAGCCCGAGGTCAGGATTTCGGAGTTCTCGAACAACTTGCGGTAGTCGGCGTCGGCCGTATACGGGTCGCCGAGCATGGTGACCAGATCCCGCAGTGTTTGGTTGAGCGCGGGGCCGGTGCCGTCCAGGGACCGGCTGGCCGCCTTGAGGCTGTCATTGAGTGCTTGCACCCCGGGGGCGTGCGCCGGGTCTTCGCCGGTTTCGGCGCCCAAGATGTCGTCGCTGAGTTTGCCCAGGGCGGAGAAGGTTTCGCTGACCCCGATCGGGGTTTTGGTGGCGTCCCTGCTGATGCAGTGGCCGCCGGCGAATTTCGCGCCGCCGCCGTAGGGTTTGGTTAATTCGACGTGCCGATCGGTCACGATCGACTGCGAATAGGTGACGGCGCCGACGTCGTCGGGCAGGTCGAGGTCGGTGGGCACGGTGAAGTCGACCCGGACGTGGTCGGGTTGGTTGACGATGGTGGTCACCGAACCGACCTCGATCCCCAGCAGCATCACCTTGTTGCCTGGATAAAGCCCGATCGCGTCGCTGAATTCGGCACAGAGCGCGCGGGTGTCGGCGAGCTTCGGCAGCGCCGCTTTTGCACCGAGCGTGACCGCGGCGGCGGCCCCGGCCGCCACCACCAACATCAGCGCAACCGCTCCCCGCGACCGCAACCGGTGGCGGGTCGCTGCGAGGCGGTGCAGGATCGACGCCATGTCAGCACTGCCTCATGATGTGGGGGAGGCAGAGGTCTTGTCCGGGAACCAAAAAGTGGCCTTCGTCGATCGTGATGCCGTTGCCGCTGAGCATCGGCCACACGATTTCCAGGGCCTGGCCGAGGCTGATCGCTGCCTGGCCGAGCCGGTCGGGGTGCGCGACGAGCGTGTCGATGATGTCGTCGATGCCGTTGACGATCGGTGCGACTTCGCGGCCGTAGAACACCATGAAGCGGTCGATCATCCGCGCCAATTCGTCGAGCGCGGTGAAGTACTCGACGATATCGACGGATTTGGCGGTGTAGGTCCGGCCGAGCAGCGCGAGCTGCTCGGTCAACGCCACGATCTGTTTGCGGCCCGCGACCATGGCGCTGATGCCGTTGCCGGCGAAATTCAGGCCCTTGTGGAAGTCGGTGGTCATGGTGCTCAACGATTCGGTTAGCGCGTGCGCGGACGTGAGCACGTCGCGCAGCGCGTCGGGATACCGATTCGCGGCGTTGGCGACCTCGCTGAAGGTGTCGTGGATGACTTGCCCGTTGACCTCCTTGACCAGGGGGGTTGCGGTTTGAATGATGTCGCTGATTTCGAACGGGGTGGTGGTGTTTTGCGCGGGAAGCACCGTGCGACCCAACGGGATCTCGCCCTTGGGGGCCAGCGCCACGTAGTGGCCGCCCAGCGGGGTCAGCATCTTGACCTCCAGCGTGGACTGCGAGCCCACCGCCACCGAGTGCTGGACGTCGAAGGTCATTTCGACTTCGGTTCCGCGCAACCGGATCCCGGTGACGGCGCCGACGTTGATGCCGGCGATCCGCACTTCGTCGCCGGGGCGAACGCCTCCGGCGGTGCTCAGATGCGCGGTATAGGTGGTCTTTCCGGTCGGGTTCAGGTACGCCAAACCGGTGGCGGCCAGGGCGGCGACGATGACCACCAGGGCGACGATGCCGTGCCGACGGTTACGTGCTGCCGCGGCGTGCTCGTCGAGCACGGCCTGTCGGTCGCGGCGCGGGCGGCGACGGAACGTCATGGCCGGCACACCACCAGATTCTGTTGCGTGAACGACACCTGCCCGATGCCCGGCAGCGTGACTTCGCCGTGCGAGCAGGCGAACTTCGGCTTGGCCGGCGTGTCGTCGACCAGGGAGTCACGCATCCCCTGGATCAGGGACGGCACCAACGACAGGCCGGCGATGATGGTGGGGGTTTGCGGCCACATCCGGCTCAGCAGGTCATACAGCGGCGTGGTGGTGCCGTCAAAGATGCGTTCGATGTATTGCAGCAGGTGCACGGCGTTGCGGAAGGTCGGCAACTCTAGGTCGATCGAGTCGCTGAACTCCTGGGCTTTGGAGGTGAATTTTGCCAGCACGTCATTCAACGTTGCGATCAGTCGGAACAACTGCTGGGACTTGCCGCCGAGATCATGAGAGATTTGGGCGAGGTTGCCGATCAACACCTTCAGCACGGCCTGGCGATCGACGGCCAAATCCGACAGCGTGTCGAGATCGTGCAAAAACGGCCCCACCCCGGTCTCATCGCCCTGGATGACCCGCAGCAGATTCTCGCCGAACTGGTTGAACTGGGCAGGGTCGAGCGTTTGGAATATCGGCCGAAACCCGTTGAACAGCTTGGTGACGTCGAACGACGGAATGGTGCGCCCGAGCGGGATTTCCGCGCCGGCGGGCAGCCGCCGGCCCCCGGCCGGCTGGATGAGTTCCACGTAGCGCTGACCGAGCAGATTCTGGTACCGGACGGCGGCGTGGGTGTCTTGGTACACGGGGTGGTCGGCCAGCACGCTGAAGTCGATCTTGGCGTGGCGGCCGTCGAGCCGGATCGTCTCCACTTTGCCGACTTGCACCCCGGAAATGCGGACGTCGTCGCCGACGAATAACCCGGACACGTCGGAGAAGGTGGCGCTGTACCGGGTGAGGGCGCCGGTGACCGG
Source organism: Mycobacterium talmoniae (assembly GCF_001854525.1). Classification (NCBI taxonomy): domain Bacteria; kingdom Bacillati; phylum Actinomycetota; class Actinomycetes; order Mycobacteriales; family Mycobacteriaceae; genus Mycobacterium; species Mycobacterium talmoniae. The sequence goes on along the minus strand of NZ_MLQM01000097.1, from coordinate 1,251 downwards.
GCTGCGCAAGGCGGTGATCACGATGACCGCGCACACCGCGCTGACCGCGGTGAACGCGGTGAGCCACAACACCGCCGTGGAGATGCTTCTCATCGGCCACCTCCGGGCGTCGACGGCAGCGCGGCCGCGACACCGGGCGCCGCGTCCAAGATGACCTCGATCTGCATCCGAACCCTGCCGTCCTGGAAGGGAAATGCGGCGCTGGTCCGGTCGAGTACACCCGACAGCCGGTCATAGGACGGCGCCAAACTGCCGAACAGATACGCCGACGGCACCGACAGGTTCATGATCGAGGCGACCAACGGGACCAGCCAGGGCAGGTTCTTGGCCAGCAACGCGCCGACGTCGCCGAGCAGGCGGCCGGCCTGGTGCAGGACATGTGTGGTTCGCTCCGCCCCACCCGGCTCACCCAGGAACTGCAATCCGTCCAGCAATTCGTTGAGCAACCCCACCAGCGGAACAAAGTCGTTGAGGCCGTTGACGAGCCCCGCCATCACGGCCAGGGTCTGCGAGAACGGCACGGTTTGGGCGTCGGCCAGGATCTTGGCGAAGTCGACGATCGATTTGGCGACCGGTTCGGTCAGGTCGCCGTGTGCCCGCAGCACCGCGAGGATGTGGTTGACGTCCGGCGAATCGACGATCTGGCCGATTTTCTGGCCCTGCCGCAACAGTCCGGTGATCGAGGCGGCCTGCACACCGGTGCCCATCACCAACGTTTGGTTCGGCTTGAGCGGGCCGCCCACCCCGCTGCTGACCAGTTCGACCACCGCGCTGCCAAACACATTCGACGATGTGAACTGGGCTTGGGTGTCGGCGGTCAGCGCTTTGGCTTGGCGTGGATCGAGTTCCACCCTCATCCGCTGCTTGTTGTACCCGGCCGACTCCAGAGACTTCACGGTGCCAATCGCCAGCCCGTGGAATTTGACCTCGGCGCCGGGTGCCAGTCCCTCGCCGATGGTGTTGGCCAACACGGTCAGCCTGAAGGTGTCGTCGTAGCGCCCGGTGGCCAGGTGATACAGCACGGTGGCCGCGACGGCCGCCACCACGGCCACGATCAGGCCGCGGATGCGCAGCGCGCGGGTGCTGGCTCCGCGTCCGGTGGGGTCGTGAAAACTCGGCATGGCTACCCCGAGATCTGGACGCCGGTGTTGTTGCCCCAGAACAGCAGGGTGAGCACCATGTCGGTGACCACGACGGTGATCAGGCTGGCGCGGATCGCCCGCCCCGAGGCCTGGCCCACCCCCTCGGGCC